>NZ_JBAQXC010000191.1:0-8912 GCF_049299235.1 Rhodococcus sp. (in: high G+C Gram-positive bacteria)
GGCCAGGAAGCAGGCCGCGGCGGTCGCCGCGGCGGTCGCGCAGGCAGGAGCCCGGGTTGCCGCGCACCTCGACGGGGTCGTCGCCGAGGCGCTCGAACATCGCGACACGTTGACCCGGCAACGCGCCGAACGGGCCGACCAACTCGAGCGGGTCAAGGAACTGGTCCGCGATCTGACGGCGCAGCGTGACCAACTCACCGATGTCGTGCACCGCGACGAGGTGGCTCGCGCCCAGGCGGCACTGCGCATCGAACAACTCGAGCAGACGATCGTCGAACAGCACGGAATCGGCCTCGGCGACCTGGTCGCCGAATACGGCCCCGACGTCCCACTCCCACCCAGCGCACTGGAGATCGCCGAGTACGAGCAGGCCCGCGACCGCGGCGAACAGGTCGTCGCTCCGCAGCCCGTCCCGTACGACCGGCCCACTCAGGAACGCCGCGCCAAGCGGGCCGAGAAGGACCTGAGCACCCTGGGCAGGGTCAATCCGCTCGCCTTGGAGGAATTCGCGGCGCTGGAGGAGCGCTACAACTTCCTGGCGACGCAACTGGAGGATGTCAAGAACGCCCGCAAGGACCTGCTGTCGGTGGTCGCCGACGTCGACGCGCGCATCCTGCAGGTGTTCACCGAGGCGTACGCCGACGTCGAACGCGAATTCGAGCAGGTCTTCGCGAAACTGTTCCCCGGCGGTGAGGGCAGGCTCGTGCTCACCGACCCGACGGACATGCTCACCACCGGCATCGAGGTCGAAGCGCGGCCCCCAGGTAAGAAGGTCAAGCGGCTGTCGTTGCTGTCCGGTGGCGAAAAGTCACTGACCGCGGTCGCGATGCTCGTCGCGATCTTCCGTGCCCGGCCGTCTCCCTTCTATGTGATGGACGAGGTCGAGGCGGCCCTCGACGACACGAACCTGCAGCGCCTGATCGGTCTGTTCGAGCAGTTGCGGGAAAAGTCGCAGTTGATCGTGATCACTCACCAGAAGCCCACCATGGAGGTCGCCGACGCGTTGTACGGCGTGAGTATGCGCGGCGACGGCATCACTCGGGTGATCTCGCAGCGCTTGCGTGGTCAGGATGTGGGTGGTCAGGAACCGGACCGTGCTCGAGCGGACGTGGTCGCCGAGTAGGGCGGGTCTCCCGGCCACGGAGACCCGCCCCGATCGGTCAATCGGCGAGGCGCGCCAAGTTGGGGAAGCCGGTCAGATCCCAGCCCCCGTCGACGAGGAGACTCGCCCCGGTGACGTAGCTCGCGTCGTCGCTCGCGAGATACAGGCACGGTCCGGCGATCTCCTCGGGCGTCGCGGGGCGTGCCGCCGGGATGTTCTCGAGGAACATCGCGCGTGCCGGCTCGTACGCCAGGACCGGTGCGATCAGCGGAGTCTCGACCAGACCGGGAAGCACTGTGTTGACCCGGATTCGGTCGGATGCGAGTTCGAGCGCGGCCGTCCTGCTGAACATGATCACGCCGGCCTTGCCGGTCGAGTACGCACTGCCACCCGGCTGGGGAACGATGGCGTTGAATGACGACACGTTCACGATCGCACCGCCCTGACCACCGGCCCGGATGTGCCGGGCCTCATGCTTGGTGCACAGGAAGACGCCCTTCTGTACCAGGTCGACGGTGAAGTCCCAGTCGGCCTCGTCGAGGTCGACGACCGCCCCGACACGGGCGGCGCCCGCGACGTTGAAGGCGACGTCGATCCTGCCGAACCTCTCGGACGCGGAGTCGAGTGCGGCCGCGACCTGCGACTCGACGGTCACGTCGGTGGGGGCGGCGAGGAAGGCGTCGCCGCACTCTGCGGCCATCGCCTCGAGGGCATCCTTGCTGATGTCGAGACCGACGACGTTCGCGCCCTCGGCCAGCAGTCGCCTCGTGATCGCCTCACCGATACCGGAGGCAGCGCCGGTGACCACTGCGGTCCGGCCGGCAAATCTGTCTTCGCTCATCTGGACTTCTCCAATTATTCAGGGGGTAAAGGGGTGTCGGATATGGCGTTTCTGCGTCACACCACCGCCCCGAACGCGGCGCGCAGGTAGGCGTCGGAACGGTCGGAGCCGATCAGCCCCGGACCCATCTTGTTCATCGCGTACGCGAAGGTGATTCCCCGGTCGAGGTCGTTGACGACGAACGAGCCGCCGATCCCGGCCCACCAGCACACCTTGCCGTCCGGAACGGCAGGCGCGGTCTGCGCGTGCGGCAGCCCATAGCCGATCCCGAACCGCAGCGGAGTCAGGATCGCGAGGTCGACCCCGTCGGCCTGCTCCCGGAAGATCGCGTCGATGGTCGACGGTGACAGCCAGGTCCTTCCGTTCAGCACACCTCCGCCGGAGACAATCGACTGCAGTCGGGCGATGGACCGGGCGTTGCCGTGTCCATTGGCCGCGCCGATCTCGGCTTGCCGCCATTGCGGGTCCGCGGTGCGGTGGTAGTCGAGCAGTGGGCATGTGGTCGTCTTGACGAGGAGGCTGTCCTGGTCGAGGTCGGCCATGTCGAACTCGAGTGGGGGCGGCGGCACGAGTGGGGCGATCCGGTCGAAATGTGCGGGGTCCGTGCCGATGTGGAAGTCGGCGTCCAGCGGTCCGGCCAGTTCCTCGGCGAAGTACCGGCCCAGGCTGCGGCCGTCGACCCGGCGGATCACCTCGCCGATCAGGTGGCCGTAGGTGAGGGCGTGATAGCCGGACGCGGTGCCCGGTTCCCACCACGGCGGCTGCGCGGCGAGCCGGGCTGCCGCAGCCTCGTGGTCGTAGATGTCGGCGAGTTCGATCGGGCGTTCCCAGCCCGACACTCCGGACGTGTGCCCGAGAAGATGCCGAACCTCGATGTCCTCCTTGCCGTTCGCGGCGAACTCGGGCCAGTAGTGCGCGACCTTCTCGTCGAGGTCCAACTGTCCGCGGTCGACGAGTAGCAGCGCGGACAGCGCCGTCATCGTCTTCGTGATCGAGAAGACGTTGACGATGGTGTCCCGCTCCCACGCGGACGTCCGCTCGGTGTCGGTGTGGCCGCCCCAGATGTCGACGACGGTCTCCCCGTCGACGGTCACGCAGATCGACGCCCCGAGTTCCTCTCCGGAGGCGAGCTGCTGTTCGAGTGCCTCGCGCACGGGCGCGAAACCGTCCGCGCAGGATCCTTGTGTCAGTGTCATCGAATCTCCGTCCATGGTGTTCGCCTTGCTCAGGCGTTCTGCAGGGCGCGAGCGGGTACGGGCAGTGCGTTCCCCGCCGCCCGGGCACGCTTGCCGCCGTTGTCGAGTTCCTTCTTCAGATTGCGCACATAGGGATCGAACTCGCACTGGATGGTGTGCCGCGGCGAATCGTAGAAGTGGCCGAGGTAGTACTTCTCGTCGTCGGCGATGACGGTCTGCATCTCGCTCACCGACGGCGGAAGGTACTGCCCCGCGAGGTAGGCCGCGACGAGCTTGCTCTGCTGCTCGGCGAAGTTCACCAGGGTCGGCATCGGCTGCGCGAGACCCATGAAGAAGAGGTTGTCGATGCCGGGTTTCATCATCCGCTTGAACAGTGGGAAGCGATTCGTGCTGTCGGGCACCAGGTTCGGGTCCGTGAAGAACGGGAAGCTGATGTGGTAGCCGGTGGCGCAGATGATCACGTCGACGTCGAGGGCGCTGCCGTCCGCGAACCGGACCTGCTTGCCCTCCAGCGCCGTGATCGCCGGTTTGAACGCGATGTCGCCCGAGCCGGCCTTGCCGAGGAACTCGCCGCTCGCGGACGGGTGTGCCTCGAACGGCTGATGGTCGGGGGTGGGCAGGCCGTAGCCCTCCATAGTGCCGAGGTTCTTGCGCAGGAATCGGCGGCTCAGCATGAGCGAGAGCGAACGTGGCATCCAGGACGGCGCGGACATCTTGTCGCCGGCCTTGCCCTTGAGGTACTTCGGGAGCACCCATACGCCGCGCCGCGCGGAGACGGTCAGCGTCTCGGCGAGAAATCGCTGAGAGAGTTCGGACGCGATGTCGAGACCGGAGTTGCCCATGCCGACGACCACAACGTTCTTGCCGCGCATGTCGATCGGATCGAACGGATCGTTGTACTCGTGGCTGTGCATCAGTGTGCCGTCGAACTCACCGGGGTAGTCCGGGGTGCTCGGGTCCCAGTGGTGCCCGTTGCACACGATCAGCGCGTCGTAGGCCCGGGTCTCGCCGGTGGACAACGTGACGGTCCACAGTCCGTCGGCGTTCCGCTCGGCGTGGTCGACCGCGGTGTCGAACGTGATGGTCTCCCGCAGACCGAAGTGGTCGACATAGTCCTTGAAGTATTGGAACAGCAGCGAGTGGTGCGGAAAGTCGGGCCACTCGGCGGGGACCGGGTAGTCCTCGAACGCGAGACGCCACTTGGAGGTGTCGATGTGCAGGCTCTGATAGCAGGCGGACATTCCGTTGGGATTCTTGTAGTACCAAGTGCCGCCGACCTCGTCGGATGCCTCGAAGCAGTCGTATGGGATGCCGTAGTCCTTCAGGCGCTTTGCCGTGGTGATTCCTGAGGGGCCGGCGCCGATGATGCAGACGCGGGGCAAGCGGGTGTTGTCCACGAAGATTCGTCTCTCTGCGAGTGGTGGGAACGCGTACCGGGTGCCCGCGGATTCGGCGGCCGGCCGGAACGTGAGGAGTGCAACATGTGATCTGCGCCATAGAATAGTTGTCGCTGACGGTCTGTCAAGTGAAAAGACAAACGATTAGTGAATTGCGTAGATCGGTGAATATGCGGAAGGTAGCCTGCTGGACATGGCGGAGACGGTGAGAAAGCCCCGCATTCGGAAGGGCACCTTGCGGGACGAGCAGAAGAGGGCAACCCGGGCTCGACTCGTCGAATCCGCGCGGACCCAATTCGGTTCCCGGGGATACGCGGCGGTCACTGTCGACGACATCGCCGTCGACGTCGGATGCAGCCGGGCAACCTTCTACCTGCACTTCCCGACGAAGGTCGACGTGCTACGCGCACTGACCGACGAGGACATGGCGCCGAACCCGTCGGCTGTCTACCGAGATCTCGATCGCGTGCTCGACACCGGTTCACGCGCCGAGTTCGCCGACTGGATCAACCGTGCCATCGACTGGTTCCGGCAGCACAAGGGAATGCTGCAGGCCTGGGACGAAGCGGCCGTCCTCGAATCCGACATCCGCGCGATCACGCGGGACGGACTGCTGGCACTCCCGAACGAGATGCCCGCCTATCTCGGGCGCTGGCCCGAGGACCGGCAGAGTGAGGCCCGCCTGCGCGTCGAACTCCTGCTCACCCAACTCGAACGGTTCTTCACCCGATGGGCGATTCAGGGCACGATCGACGTCGGTGCCGAGCAGGCCGCAGAGGTCCTGGCGGACATCTGGTTTCCGGCGCTGTCCGCGCCCGAGTCGCCGCGCTGACCCACCCGAGGCCGCGCCCCGGTCGGTATTCGCGGTGCGGCCTGAGAAGATGGGTCGGTGACTACCGGAGCTTGGATTGCCATCGCGGCCGTACTGGCCGTCCTCGTCGTAGCCCTCGTCGTCGGCGGAGTGATGTATCGACGACGGCAGGTCAGCATCACCCCGAAGACAGAGCAGCCCGAGGCGCTGGAGGAGAAGAAGGACCGATCCGGGGGCTACAAGTCCGCCGGCGGATTCAGCTTCAGCCAGGGATCGGCGGCGACTGCGCCGCCGAAACCGACGCCGCAACCTGTGGAACCGAAGATCGTCGAGAAGCCGATTGTCGAGAAGCCGGCGACAATCGAGCCCCCGGTGGTCGAGCCCCCGGTGGTCGACAAGCCGGTCGCAGACAAGCCGGCCGCAGACAAGCCGGTCGCCGAACCTGAGGCCGTCGAGGCGGAAGCGACCGACGAACAAGTCGACCTCCCCGCGACGGTCGAGGCACCGATCCTTCCCGAGGACACGGTAGTCGCCGAGCCTGAGGCTACGGCCGAACCGCAGACGAATCTGTCTGCGTTGGTCGAGGCACCGGTCGCGCCGGAACCTGTCGCCGAACCCGAACCCGAACCCGAACCCGAACCCGAACCAGTTGCGGCTCCCTCGGCGCCGGCGATCGACGAGATCGCGCCCACCGCGGGTCGCCTCGACCGGTTGCGCGGTCGCCTCGCCCGGTCGCAGTCGGCGATGGGGAAGAGCCTGCTCGGCCTGCTCGGCGGCGGCGACCTCGACGAGGATTCGTGGGAGGAGATCGAGGACACCCTCCTCATCGCAGACCTCGGGGCAGCGACGACCACCGCGATCGTCGAGCGGTTGCGCCGCGAGATGGTTGCGCGCAACGTGCGCACCGAAGCCGACGCGCGCGCGGTGTTGCGTGACGTGCTCGTCGCCGAACTGCACCCCGAGTTGGACCGCGCCATCCGGGCGCTACCGCACGACAACCATCCCTCGATCCTGCTCGTCGTCGGTGTCAACGGCACGGGTAAGACCACCACCACCGGCAAGCTGGCACGGGTGCTCGTCGCCGACGGCCGCCGCGTGCTTCTCGGTGCCGCCGACACCTTCCGTGCGGCCGCCGCCGATCAGCTCCAGACGTGGGCAGAGCGGGTGGGTGCGGAGGTGGTGCGTGGCAAGGAGGCCGGTGACCCCGCCGCTGTCGCCTTCGACGCGGTCACCAAGGGCATCGAGAACGGTGTGGACGCCGTTCTCATCGACACCGCGGGCCGGCTGCACACCAAGACCGGACTGATGGACGAACTCGGCAAGGTCAAGCGGGTAGTGGAGAAGAAGGCCGCGGTCGACGAGGTGCTGCTCGTGCTCGACGCGACAATCGGTCAGAACGGGCTCGCCCAGGCCCGCGTGTTCGCCGACGTCGTCGACATCACGGGAGTCGTTCTGACGAAACTCGACGGGACCGCCAAGGGTGGCATCGTCTTCCAGGTTCAACACGAACTGGGCGTGCCGGTGAAGCTCGTCGGTCTCGGTGAGGGTGCCGACGATCTGGCTCCGTTCGAGCCGGGCGCGTTCGTGGACGCACTGCTCGGCTGAGCGGACGAGTAGCGACAGCCGCGCGCCGGCACGCACCGCAACTCCGGCAACGGGATGCGGAACACGTGCCGCGCGCGGCTTTCTCAGCTTTCGGACGGTCCGGACGACGACCGCAAAGAGCGAAACAGAGACGAAACACGACGCGGGTTTCCGTTCACTTCGACGAAACAGCACGGCGCTTCCACTGAAACATCTCGGCAGCAAGCTTTCCTCAAACACGCGCTGACCGGCGCGGAAATCCAGGGAGGTTGCAAGTGGAGGAAGTGGTGAACACCGGCGACGCCGCATGGATGCTCATGGCGGCATCGCTCGTGCTGTTGATGACACCGGGCTTGGCGTTCTTCTACGGCGGCATGTCACGCGCCAAGTCGGTTCTGAACATGATGATGATGTCGTTCGGTGCGATGGCGCTGATCGGCGTGATCTACGTGTTGTGGGGTTGGTCGATGTCCTACGGCACCGAAAGCATCGGCGGAATCTTTGCCAACCCGTTCGAGTTCTTCGGTCTCCAGGGTGCCATCTACGACGCGGAGGGCGGATTCATTCCGGGCCTGGGCAACTACCCGCAGATCATCGACATCGGATTCCAGGTCACATTCGCGATCATCACCACCGCGCTGATCTCCGGTGCGCTCGCCGAGCGCGTCAAGTTCGGGACCTGGATGGTGTTCGCGGGTCTCTGGGTGACTTTCGCCTACTTCCCGCTCGCCCACATGGTGTGGGGCGGCGGCCTCCTCTCCGGTTCCGCCGACAGCATCGCCGCGAAAATGTTCGGCACCGTCGACGACGGTGAGGGCGGTCTGACCGCAGCGGTCCATCCGATCGACTTCGCCGGCGGCACCGTCGTGCACATCAACGCCGGTATCGCCGCGCTCGTCCTCGCGCTGATCATCGGCAAGCGCATCGGCTTCGGCAGCGTCGCGATGCGCCCGCACAATCTGCCGTTCGTCATGCTCGGTGCGGCCCTGCTGTGGTTCGGCTGGTTCGGTTTCAACGCCGGTTCGGCGTTCGCCGCGGACGGTGTCGCGGGCTTGGCCTGGGTCAACACCACCACCGCGGCCGCAGCCGCGATCCTCGGCTGGCTCCTCACCGAACGCATCCGTGACGGAAAGGCCACGAGCCTCGGTGCCGCATCCGGTGCCGTCGCCGGCCTGGTCGCCATCACCCCGGCAGCCGGTGCGCTCAGCCCGGTCGGTTCCATCGCTCTCGGCGTGGTCGCCGGTGTGCTGTCCGCCCTCGCGGTTGGCCTGAAGTTCAAGTTCGGCTACGACGACTCGCTCGACGTCGTCGGCGTGCACCTGGTCTCCGGACTCTGGGGCACCATCGCGATCGGCTTCCTGGCCACCGACACCGGCTTGTTCTACGGCGGCGACTACAAGCAACTGGTGGTCCAGATCGTGATTGCCCTGGTCGCCCTGGTGTTCACCGCGATCGTCACCACCGTGATCGCATTCGCACTCAAGCCGCTGGGCTGGCGTGTCACGGCCGAAGAAGAGGCACACGGTATCGACGAGTCCGAGCACGCGGAGTCCGCATACGACTTCGTCTCGGCACTCAGGTGATAAGAAGACGAACGTAGCGGCACTGAAGACTTGGGAAGGATGAGGAAATGAAGCTGATCACGGCAATTGTCAAACCGTTCACCCTCGAAGACGTGAAGGCAGGTCTCGAGCAGGCGGGTGTGCTTGGCATGACCGTCAGCGAGGTCCAGGGGTACGGCCGGCAGAAGGGCCACACCGAGGTCTACCGCGGTGCCGAGTACTCGGTCGATTTCGTGCCGAAGGTGCGGGTCGAGGTCGTCGTCGACGACGCCGCCGTCGAGAAGGTCGTCGAGACCATCGTCGAGGCGTCGCGCACCGGGAAGATCGGGGACGGCAAGGTATGGGTCACCCCCGTCGAATCGGTGATCCGAGTGCGTACCGGGGAACGGGGTACGGATGCGCTCTGACCCTCACGGGTC
>NZ_JBAQXC010000192.1:0-22475 GCF_049299235.1 Rhodococcus sp. (in: high G+C Gram-positive bacteria)
GTGTCGCCGCCGATCCGGCCCGCCCACACCAGATCCCACAACGCCGCCGCGACCTGGCCGTCGGGGACATCCATGCCCTGCGTTACGAGACCGTCGGCGAGTTGACGGAAGAAGTACCCGCCGCCGCCGGCCAGCGCGCCCAGGATCGCGCGGTGCGTGTCGCCCAACTCGATCTCGGTGGGAGGTGCGAGTGTGGTCGGCGCGGTGTCGGCCGGATGCAGGCACACCCAGCCGTCCTTACCCGAGATGGAACCCGCACCAGCCCACAGTATCTCACCGGTCCCGGTGAGTTCGTCGAGCATCGCAGGGGAGTAATCCCGCACCCGCGGGGCCAGCACGAGCGGTTCGAGGGCGCTGGCGGGCACCGGGAAACCGGCGAGTTGGTCGACGACGGTCGCAACGCCGTCGATGCCGCGCAGTCCCCCGCCGATGTGGTGCCATGCGGGCAGGAAACGGCCGAGGGTCGCGGTGCTCACCGGTTCCACCTCGTGCCGCGCGGCGGCGAGCGATCGGCGGCGCAGCCTGCGCAACACCTCGGTGTCGCACCACTCCGAACCGGTCGCCCCGGGCCGGAATTCGCCTGTGACCACCCGCTTCTCGTCGGCGAGCCGGCGCAGCACATCCTGAACGACGGCGGTGCCGAGGCCGAAACGGGCCGCTGCCTCCGCGGTGGTGAACGGCCCGTGGGTGCGGGCGTACCGGCCGATCAGGTCGCCGAGCGGATCGGCGACCGGTTCGACGAACGCGGCCGGGACACCGATCGGCAACGGCACACCGAGCGCATCGCGCAGCCGGGACGCATCCTCGATCGCAGCCCACCACAGGCTGCCGGCGAACGACACGTGAAGGACACGATGCTGCGCGGCGAGGCCGGCGACCCACTCCGACGGATCGGCGGTGGTGCGCTCACACAGTTCGGTGACGGTCAGCGGCCCGAGCAACCGCAGCAGATCCGCGACTGCTTCGGCGTCGCGGGCCCGCCGGTCCGGCACCAGTCGCTGCAGTTCGTGTTCGGCCGCGGTGAGGACGTCGGCGTCGAGCAGTTGCCGCAATTCGACGCGCCCGAGAAGTTCGGCCAGGAGCGACGAGTCCAGCGACAGGGCGGCCGCGCGGCGTTCGGCGAGGGGGCTGTCGCCCTCGTAGAGGAAGGCGCCGACGTAGTCGAACAGCAGCGAACTCGCGAACGGGGAGGCGGTGGCGGTCTCGACGTCCACGAGGCGAATCTGACGACGGGCGATGCGTCCGAACAGGTCTCGTAGGGCAGGAAGGTCGTAGACGTCCTGCAGACATTCCCGGACCGTCTCGAGCAGGATCGGGAACGTCGGATAGCGGCGGGCCACGTCCAGCAACTGCGCGGACCGTTGTCGTTGCTGCCACAGCGGTGCGCGCTTGCCCGGATTCCGGCGCGGCAGCAGCAGGGCGCGGGCCGCGCACTCGCGGAAGCGGGAGGCGAACAGCGCCGACCCGCCCACCTGCTCGGTGACCAGATCCTCGATGTCGTCGTGGTCGAACACGAAGATGTCCGCGCCGGGCGGATCGTCCGCGGTGTCCGGCAATCGGACGATGATGCCGTCGTCGGAGGCCGTCGGATTCGAGTCGATGCCGAACCGTTCCTGCAGGCGCGCGCCCACGGCCAATGCCCACGGCGCGTGCACCCGCAACCCGAACGGGGAGTGCAGCACGAGTCGCCAGTCGCCGAGTTCGTCGCGGAACCGTTCGACGACGAGGGTGCGGTCGGTGGGCAGGTGCCCGGTCGCGGTGCGTTGCTCGTCGAGCAGCCGGATCAGGTTGGTGGTTGCGTTGCCGTCGAGTCCGCTTTCCTTGCAGCGTGTTTCGGCGTCGTCGGGAGAGGCGTGGCCGAGTTCGCGGACGAACGCGCCGAGGGCGGCCCCGAGTTCGGCGGGTCTGCCCTGTCCGTCACCGTGCCAGAACGGCAACCTGCCGGGCCGTCCGTAGGCGGGGGAGACCAGCACCCGGTCGAACGTGATCTCCTCGATCCGCCAGCTGGTGGCACCGAGCGCGAAGACATCGCCGACCCGCGACTCGTACACCATTTCTTCGTCGAGTTCTCCCACCCGCGTCGACTTTTCGCCGACCATGTAGACGGTGAACAAGCCGCGATCGGGGATCGTGCCGCCGGAGGTGACGGCGAGGCGTTGCGCACCGGGCCGTCCGGTGAGTGTGCCGTCGGTGCGATTCCACACCAGACGTGGCCGCAGTTCGGCGAACTCGTCCGAGGGATACCGTCCGGCCAGCAGATCCAGGGTCGATTCGTATGCCGAGCGTGGCAGCGACGCAAACGATCCGGTGCGGCGCACGGTATCGAACCAGTCGTCGACGTCGATCGGTTCGAGTGCCGTCGCGGCCACGGTCTGCTGTGCCAGCACATCGAGGGGATTCGCCGGTACCCGGAGCGCCTCGATCCGGCCCGCGACCATCCGTTCGACGGTGACCGCGCAGTGGATCAGGTCGGTGCGATGTTTCGGGAACAGGACCCCCCGCGAGACCTCACCGACCTGGTGGCCGGCGCGGCCGACACGTTGCAGTCCGCTGGCCACCGATGGCGGGGCCTCCACCTGGATCACCAGGTCGACCGCGCCCATGTCGATGCCGAGTTCGAGGCTCGACGTCGCAACGACACACGCGAGCCGGCCCGACTTGAGGTCGTCCTCGATCAGCGCGCGCTGGTCCTTGCTCACCGAGCCGTGGTGGGCGCGGGCCAACAGCGGTTCGGCCCCGTAGGTCACCTCGGTGGGTGCGCCGATCTGCGCGGGCGGTCGCGGATCCCGGTCGACCGCGATGCCCGCGCGTTCGGCATGGATCTCGTTGAGCCGGGCCGTCAGTCGCTCGGCGAGACGCCGGGAATTCGCGAACACGATCGTCGACCGGTGTGCGGTGATGAGGTCGACGAGTTGTTCCTCGACGTGCGGCCAGATCGACCCGGCCTGTGGGGTGGAAGACAGGGAGTCCTCGGCCGGCACCTCGACGCCGAGTTCGGTCATGTCCTCGACGGGCACCCGGACCGACAGATCCCAGGTCTTGGACGCCGGCGGGGCGACGATCCGGATGGGTGCCGAACCGGTGAGGAACCGGCCGACTTCCTCGTGCGGACGCACCGTCGCGGACAGGCCGATCCGCTGTGCCGGCCGCGGCAGCAGCAGATCGAGGCGTTCGAGCGACACGGCGAGGTGTGCGCCGCGTTTGGTTCCGGCGACCGCGTGCACCTCGTCGACGATCACCGTCTCCACTCCGGCGAGGGTGCTGCGTGCGGCGGAGGTGAGCATGAGGAACAGCGATTCGGGGGTGGTGATGAGGATGTCCGGTGGCTTCTGGACGAGCCTCCGCCGGTCGGCGGGGGTGGTGTCGCCCGAGCGCACCCCGACGGTGACCTCGGGGGGATCGAGGCCGAGTCGTTTCGCGGTCTGGGTGATCCCGACCAGCGGTGCGCGCAGGTTCCGTTCGACGTCGACGGCCAGGGCCTTGAGCGGTGAGACGTACAGAACCCGGGTGGTGCGCGCGTCGCGGGGTTCGACTGCGAGCCGGTCGAGCGACCACAGGAACGCCGAGAGGGTCTTGCCGGAGCCGGTCGGTGCGACGACCAGTGTGTGCAGACCCGACGAGATCGCCTCCCACGCACCCAACTGGGCGGGGGTGGGCGCCGCGAACGCGCCGGCGAACCATTCGCGGGTGGGCGCGGAGAAACGGTCGAGGACGTCGGTCACCCGTCCATGGTGCACCCGAGGTCCGACACGGGGACGGGACCGGTGCGGAACGGGCGGTCCGGAGATCGGGGTATCAGGCGTCGGTGCGCAGCGAGAGCAGAGCAGAGACGAGGAAACACAGTGCACCGACGAACGTTCCGGCATTCGCCCAGAAGTCGCTCGCCTCGGCACCGGTACCGGTGACGAAGGCCCCGACAGCGGAAACCCCGAACGCGACGCATCCGAGCAGATTCAGCCACACCGCCCAGCCGTCGCGACCGCGCGGTACCCGGGTGCGCTCCCGGTCGGTGTAGACGCGCAGGGCCAGCGCGCCGCTGATCAGGAACGCCACTGATCCCGCCGCGTCGGGACGCCACACGAAGTGCCGTTCGTCGATCACGTCGTAGGTCTGGAGTGCCGCGGCAGTACTGACATTGAAGAGCAGCGTGCCGACGCTCTGCACGGCAGCGGACAGCCAATCAGCGCGGATTACCTGCTGCCCGTCGTGCTCCGCGGTCATCGGCCCGCTGCGGAGAAGCTGGATCAGACCGGCCCCGGTGAAGAACCAGGCCCCGACGAAGAAGACGACGTTGACGGTCGAGGTGCCGAGGAGGCCGGCGAGTACGGGTGCGGATCCGATCGCGAAACAGGCCGCGCCGATGACGAATCCCCAGCACTGCTTCCGCAGTGTCGGCCGCACATGGAACCCGGAACGTTCGGCGGGTGGGACGTTCGCCATGACAGGCCTCCGATCGGCGGCAGGTCGATGGATGAAGACGGTCCATCGAGTATCACCGGTGTGGCGCGACGTCGAGGCCGAACTCAGTCCGTCCGCGCGAACCGGGCGAGCTGCGCGCTGTGATTCGACGCTTCCAGACACCTGCCGACCTTCATCACGTCGGTGACGAGGTGCAGGGCCGCGGACCGCCACGGCAGCGCGTCGAACTGTTCCTTGCTGTCTGTGGACCACCGGATGGTCGTGGCCGTCCGCTGGGTCCGGAACCGCAACCCGGGGTTCGCCGCCTCGAGGCTGCCGACGTCGGTGCCGGCTTCGCGTTCGA
The DNA here is from genome assembly GCF_049299235.1 of Rhodococcus sp. (in: high G+C Gram-positive bacteria). GTDB lineage: Bacteria > Actinomycetota > Actinomycetes > Mycobacteriales > Mycobacteriaceae > Rhodococcus. Next base: position 4,763 of record NZ_JBAQXC010000192.1, read on the forward strand.
GGGTGGCGGTGTCCACGGTGACGAAGCCGCCGATCCGGTGCTCTCCCTCCGGTGTCGTCTCGATGTACAGGCAGGCGGTCTCGTACGCGCCCGCATGCACGCTGCACAGGCGTTGGGTGGACTCCGACGCGGCGGTGAACGGCAGACACACCACCGCCCAGTATTGGCGCTCACCCATCCTCGGGTTCGGCACCGCCGATTGCACATAGTCCCGCAACCACGCGGTTACCGTCTCGAACTCCGGGTGCGCCTCCAACTCCCGAAACCGGGTGTCGCGCAGCGGCAGGTCAGCAGTGGTCTGTCGCATATGTTCGGTCACCTGTCGAGATCCTCGTGCACGACGACACGGTACTCGATGGCGGGTCAGAACAGAACGCCAGGATTGAGGATCGCGTTCGGATCCAACGCCGCCTTGACTCGTCGGGTGAGGTCCATGACCTCCGGGCCGACCTGATCGGGCAGCCACGCCTTCTTCAACCGGCCCACTCCGTGCTCTCCGGTGATGGTGCCGCCGAGACCGATCGCCAACGCCATGATCTGGCCGAACGCGGTGTGCGCCCGGGCTGTCATGTCATCGTCGGCCGGGTCGAACACGATCAGCGGATGGGTGTTCCCGTCCCCGGCGTGCGCGACCACCGCGACCGTCACCGCGTTGCGTTCGGCGATCTCCGCGATGCCCCCGACCAGCGCGGGAAGAGCGTGCAACGGAACACCGACGTCCTCGAGCAGGAGGCTGCCGGTGCGCTCGATCGCAGGGATGACCATGCGCCGGGCCGCCGCGAACGCTTCGCCTTCCTCCGGGTCGTCGGTGTCGAACATCTCGTCGGCCCCCGCGTCACGGCACGCCCGCATCATCGTCGCGATTTCTTCGGCGGCGGCCGCACCCGGTGCGTCGGACCGTGCGATGAGCATCGCTTCGGTCGTGCGGTCCAGGCCCATGCGCAGGACGTCCTCGACGGCGTTGATGGATGCGCGATCCATGAATTCGAGCATCGCCGGACGCAGCGACCCGGTGATCGTCAGCACCGCATCGGCGGCGCCGCGAACCGACGAGAACGTCGCGACCATCGTCGATGCCGGCGGCTGCGGCGGCAGCAACCGCAGGGTCACCTCGGTGATGACTCCGAGTGTGCCTTCGCTCCCGACGAACAGTTTCGTCAGTGACAGTCCCGCCACGTCCTTCAGACGCGGGCCGCCGAGTCGCACGACAGTGCCGTCGGCGAGGACCACCTCGAGGCCGAGAACATAGTCGGTGGTGACCCCGTATTTCACGCAGCACAATCCGCCCGCATTGGTGGCCGCGTTGCCGCCGATCGTGCAGATCTCGAACGACGACGGGTCCGGCGGGTACCACAGGCCGTGTTCCGCGGCGGCCGCCTTGACCTCGGCGTTGAGCAGTCCGGGCTGGGCGACGGCGGTGCGGGTGAGCTGGTCGATGGTGATGTCACGCATCTTCTCGGTGCTCAGTACGATCCCGGCGGCGAGGCCCCCGGCACCGCCGGACAGGCTCGTTCCCGCGCCGCGGGGCACCACCGGAACCCGGTGTGCGTTCGCCCATGCCAGGGTCGCCGAGACGTCTGCGGTGGTGCGGGCCCGCACCACCGCCACGGGTACGCGCGCATCCGGGTCCAGTGCGCGGTCCTGCCGGTATCCGGCGAGGATGTCCGGGTCGGTGATCAGAGCACCGCCTGGCAGTAGTCGCGCCAGTGCGTCGAGGGCGCCGGGTGCGGTCCGGCCGGGGTCCATGCCCCCCGGTCTACCACACGCTGTACGGCACGAGGACGAAGTTGCCGGCCGGGCGTAGGCTCACCGACACGCGGCACGCCGGAGCGGAAGGAACCCGAGGATGGCTCTCAGTGTCGATCCGGACAGGCTGTACTTCGAATTCCCCGAAGTACACGCCGACGCCGAACTGGCCGTGTCGTTCCACCGCACCGTGCGCGTCCCGGACGACGGCACCACGTATCCGCTGCCCCCGAGTCTGGGCCGCTTCCCCATCCGGGTCGTCGACGACGTGCTGGTGTTGCCGATGTGGCAGTCGGAAGCTTGCTGGATCAAGTTCGACGGCCGTTACCCGTTCCTCGTAAAGATCGGCGTCGGCAATATCGACGCGGTGACCGGCGGAAGATGGTCCGAGGAGCCGGATTTCGATGCGGAGGACTACGTCGAGGTGCCGGCGCAGCCGTGGCTCGACGGATTCTGTGTCGCACCCGGCAAGGTTCGCCAGTTCGTCGCTGCGCCGCTCGGTGCCGGCTACACGGTCGAAGAGCAACTCGATGCGGGTGTCGCGGTCGGTGGGGTCCGGATCGCCGCGTACCCGATCCGCGCGCAGATCTGGGAGGAGCGCAAGCGTGTCGACGAGCAACGGCCGATGCGGGCCTTCAGTTCGGCCCCGTCGACGCCGTCGATGGGATTCGGTGCAGGCGGTGCGATCGAGCAGGCGGTCGCGACGCCCGTCGAGGACCACGACGCGTGGAATCTCGACCATCACTCGGTGGTGCGCATCGAACTGGTCAACAGCGACCGGTGGGAGGCGCTCACCGGTGAGAAGCCGCCCACCGCACCGATCACCGCACAGGAATACACCAAGCGCGGATACCCGTGGTTCGAGCTCTACGAGGAAACCCCCGCGCGCGGAGGGTCCGTATCCCTGGGCGCGGCGGCATCGGTGTCCGAGGTGCTCGCCCGGCGCGGCGAGGAACCCTTGCCCGGCAACGAATCCGTTCGGCCTGCCGAGCCGATTCGGATCCGGCGCAGGTAGGGTGCCGAATCGGCGCGACGATACGGAATCCGCTCGTGCTGCAGGGTGGGCGGATCCCGAAACATGCGGTGAATCAGCCGAACTCGACGCCCTGTGCGAGCGGTAACTCGTCGGAGTAGTTGATCGTGTTCGTCGCGCGGCGCATATAGGCCTTCCACGAATCGGATCCGGATTCGCGGCCACCACCGGTTTCCTTCTCGCCGCCGAAGGCACCGCCGATCTCGGCGCCCGAGGTGCCGATGTTCACGTTCGCGATACCGCAATCGGAAGACGTCAGGAAACGTTCGGCCTCACGGGAATCGGTGGTGAAGATGGAGGACGCCAAACCCTGCGGCACCGCGTTGTGCAGGGTGATCGCCTCGTCGAATTCGTCGTAGGTCAGCACATACAGGATCGGTGCGAACGTCTCCTCCCGAACGACATCCGTCTGCGCGGGCATCCGTACCAGCGCGGGGGAGACGTAGAACGACTCGCCCGGCCCGTCCACGCGGTCGCCACCGCTGACGCGCACACCTCCGTCCTGTTCGGCGCGCCCGAGGGCGTCGGCCATCGACTCATAGGAGCTGCCGGAGATCAACGGCCCCACCAGAACTCCCTCGTCGAACGGGTTTCCGACAGGAAGGCCGGAGTAGGCAGTCGCGATACGGCGGACCATTTCGTCGGCGACGGATCGGTGCACGATCAGGCGGCGCAGCGTCGTGCAGCGTTGCCCGGTGGTGCCTGCGGCGGCGAACACAACTGCCCGCACCGTCAGGTCCAGATCGGCCGACGGGGTGACGATCGCGCCGTTGTTGCCGCCGAGTTCGAGCAGGGCCCGGCCGAATCGTGCTGCCACCCGCGGGCCGACGATTCGGCCCATCCGCACCGACCCGGTCGCGCTGACCAACGCGACACGCGGATCGTCGACGAGTGCCTCGCCGACGGCGGCGCCGCCGAGGATCACGTGGTGCAGACCGTCCGGTGCACCCACGTCCGCGGCGGCGCGGCGCACCAGCGCATCGCAGGCCAGCGCGGTCAGCGGGGTCGATTCCGACGGTTTCCACACCACCGGGTCGCCGCACACCAACGCGATCGCGGTGTTCCACGACCACACCGCGACCGGGAAGTTGAATGCCGAGATCACGCCGACGACACCCAGTGGATGCCACGTTTCCATCAACCGGTGCCCCGGCCGCTCCGACGGCATCGTGCGGCCGTACAACTGGCGCGACAAGCCGACCGCGAAATCGCAGACGTCGATCATCTCCTGGACCTCGCCGAGCGCCTCGGAGGTGATCTTGCCTGCCTCCAGGGTGACCAGTTCTGCCAGGTCGGACTTGTGTTCGGTGAGTAGTTCCGAGAGTCGGCGCACGAGCCGGCCGCGTTCCGGCGCCGGCACCGCGCGCCATGCCGGGAACGCGTCGTCGGCCGCCGTGATCGCGGCGTCGACGTCGCCGGCGGTGTGCGGATGGAGGTGCGCGAGTTCGGTGCCGTCGATCGGTGTGATGACGCCGAGGGGGCCGTCGTGTGCCGGTGCGGCGGCACCGCAGCGCCGCAACGCCTGCGCCGCGCGTGCGGCGAGGTCGGGGATCGGATTCATGAGTGTGGTCCTTCCGTGCTCGGATAGCCTGCGCTGGTGCCGGAAACCTCGAGAGAATCCCTGGACGAGATCGATCGGTTGTTGTTGCGTGAACTGATCGCCGACGGCCGGGCCACGTTGTCGGCGCTGGCGGAGAAGGCCGGGCTGTCGATTTCGGCGGTGCAGTCGAGAGTGCGGAGACTCGAATCGCGGGAGGTGATCCGCGGGTATTCGGCGGCGGTCGACCCCGAATCGTTGGGTCTCGGCCTGTCTGCATTCGTGGCAATCACCCCTCTCGATCCGTCCCAGCCGGACGACGCACCCGCCCGGTTGCGGCATATCGACGCCATCGAATCCTGTCACTCGGTGGCGGGCGACGAGAGCTACGTCCTGCTCGTGCGTGTCGGATCGCCGCGGGAACTCGAATCTCTGCTGCAGCAGATCCGCGCGACCGCGAATGTCGCGACCCGCAGCACCGTCATACTCCAAACATTTTACGATCGTTAGGTTCATATCAAGCATATTTTCCGGCTGCAAGCCCGTGCGCGAGTAAAGGTTGAGGCGTAACCTCGGGCCATGAGCACTGCATTCCGGAGCCCGGGCGGTGCCGAGCAGCTACCGCCGAACCGGGTACACGACATCTTGCGCCGCCACATCCTGGCCGACGGATTCGATCTCGTCCTCGACCTCGACAAGTCCTCGGGTGTGCGTCTCGTCGACCAACGCGACGGCACCGGCTACCTCGACATGTTCGGGTTCTTCGCATCCTCCGCACTCGGCATGAACCATCCCGGCCTCGTCGACGACAGTGAATTCGTCGACGAACTCGCCGCGGTGGCAGCCAACAAGCCGAGCAACTCCGACATCTACACGGTGCCGATGGCCCGATTCGTCAACACGTTCGCGCGGATTCTCGGTGACCCCGCATTGCCGCACCTGTTCTTCGTCGACGGTGGTGCCGTCGCAGTCGAGAACGCGCTCAAGGCGGCATTCGACCGGTCCAGCAGGCTCAACGAATCTCGCGGCCGCGACGCTCGGCTCGGCAGTAAGGTGCTACATCTGACCGACGCGTTCCACGGTCGTACCGGATACACGATGTCGCTGACCAACACCGACCCGGTCAAGACCGACCGCTATCCGAAGTTCGACTGGCCGCGTATCGACGCCCCCTACCTGGCCGAGGGTCGTGACGTGGCCGAGGCAGAAGCGCGGGCACTCGACCAGGCCCGCCGAGCGTTCGCCGAAAACCCTGACGACATAGCTTGTTTCATCGCCGAACCGATCCAGGGTGAAGGCGGCGACCACCACTTCCGTCCCGAGTTCTTCCAGGCCGTCGCGGAACTGTGCCACGAGCACGATGCGCTGGTGATCTTCGACGAGGTGCAGACCGGTGTCGGTATGACCGGCACGACGTGGGCGTATCAGCAGATGGGTGTCGTCCCGGACATCGTGGTGTTCGGCAAGAAGACGCAGGTGTGCGGCATCATGGCGGGCCGGCGCCTCGACGACGTCCCCGACAACGTTTTCGCCGTCAGTTCCCGTCTGAACTCCACCTGGGGCGGCAACCTCACCGACATGGTGCGGGCCCGCCGCATCTTCGAGGTCATCGAACGGGACCGCCTCGTCGACCGGGCCCGGCTCACCGGCGCGCATCTGCTGTCGTCGCTGCGCGGGCTCGCCGACCGGCACCCGCAGATCACCGACGTGCGTGGGCGCGGCCTGATGTGCGCGATCGACCTGCCGTCGCGGGAGGAGCGCGACCAGGTTCTGGCCGGTTTGTTCACCGATGAGCACGTGCTCATGATCGGGACCGGAATCCGCGGAATCCGGTTCCGGCCACCGCTGACCGTGACGACCGCCGAACTCGACGAGGCGGTCGGTGCACTGGATCGGGTGCTGGGCAGAAGTGTTGGGTCATGAGGTGTTGGGTCACGAGGTGCTGGGTCACGAGGCAGAAGCCTCGAGATGTTCGAGAACCGCGAGGACCCGACGGTGATCCTCCGGTTCCGGATGTAATCCGAGCTTGAGGAAGATCGACCGGATGTGCGCCTCCACGGTGCGTTCTCCGAGAAACAACGTCGCACCGATCGCACGATTGGAACGACCCTCGGCCATGAGGGCGAGCACCTCTCGTTCCCGGGCCGACAGATCGTCGATGGGTCGGTTGCCGGGATGCGGACGGGACACCATCCGGCTCACCACACTCGGGTCGATCGCGGACCCGCCGTCCGCAACGCGGTGCAGCGTGTCGATGAACTCGTCGATGTCGGCGACCCGGTCCTTGAGCAGATAACCCAGCCCGCCCGCGCCGTTCGTCAGCAAATCCAGCACATACTCTGATTCGACATACTGCGACAACAGCAGCACCGCCGTTTCCGGGAACTCGGTGCGAATCGTCCGCGCCGCCTCGATCCCCTCGACGGTATGTGTCGGCGGCATCCGGATGTCCACCACGGCGATATCGGGGTGCGTCCGTTCGACAAGAGTGAGCAACTCGGCCGCATCGCCCGCCTCACCGAGCACTTCGATGCCCTCGTCTCCGAGCAGACTGCGGATGCCTTCTCTCAGCAGCACCGAGTCGTCGGCGAGAACCACCCGTAGCGGGCGGCTTCGGCGGGTGCGCTGCCCAGCGCGTCGTGGTGCCGGCCGGTCGAATTCGGACCACTGTCCTGTCGGCAAACCCTGTCCTGTCGGCAAACCCTGTCCTGTGTGGCCGGTTGTGCGGGCACCGCTGCTGTCCAGTGCGGCGGCGGCAGCGTCGGCGAATTCCCGGCACGACCGATAGCGGTCCTCCCGATCCTTCGCGAGCGCCCGCGCCACGACCGCGTCGAGTGCGACCGGAACATCACGCCTCGTGACGCTGGGTTGCGGGATCGGGCTCTGGGCATGCCCGTGCCACAGCTGCGGCAACGTCTCGCCCGGATACGGGGGTCGCCCCGTGATCAGGTGGTAGAACGTGCACCCCAGGGAATACAGATCGGCACGATGGTCGAGGGTGACCGACGTGTCGAATTGTTCCGGCGCGGCGTTCTGCAGACTCGCCGCGAACATTCCGGTGCGGGTGAGACGGCCGGTCTCGTCGAGTGCCTTGGCGATACCGAAATCGGTGAGGAGCACCCGCTCCGGTTCACCCGGAACGGTCGGATCGGCGATCAGGATGTTCGCCGGCTTCACATCGCGATGCAGAACCCCCGTCCGATGTGCGAAATCGAGGGCGGCAGCGGTTTCCGAAATGATATGCGCCGCTCGTGCGAGCGGGACAGGTTCGACCGCAACAAGATCCGCGGCCGTGACACCGGGCACGAACTGCATGGTGATCCACAGTCGCCCGCCCTCACGGCCACGGTCGAAGATCTGAACGATGTTGTGATGTTCGAGTCGCGCGACATGCGCGGCCTCACGCTCGAATCGGGTGGCGACATATTCATCGGACGCAAGACCGGGATGCAACACCTTCATCGCCACTCGGCGCGGCAGGTGCGGATGCGCGGCGAGATACACCGTGCCCATCCCGCCGATGCCGAGCAACCGCTCGATCGTGTAACCCGCGAAGACCGTGCCCGGACCGAGCTCACCGCGTTCGTCCACCGCTGCGCACCTCCTGACGAGGCCATCCGATTCCATTGAACGCCACTCGGCGTCTTCGTGGAACGGCTTCAGGCACCGCACAGGATGATGTCGATCAGTGAAGGAAACGGCTCCGGGATCACCTCGCGATCGCCGAATCTGATTCGGGTCCGATCGGCAACGTGACGGCGACGATCGTGCCGTGCTCCGGTGGGCTGTACAACATCAGATATCCACCGAGCGCGGCCGCACGGTCGGCGAGTCCGTCCAGACCACCACCCGTCGTCGGCAGAGCCCCACCGCAACCGTCGTCGCGGATGGTCAGTGCCAGCGAGTTTTCCTGCCGTTCCAACTCGATGTCCACCACCGACGCACCCGAATGCTTCGCGGCATTCGTCACCGACTCAGCGGTGATGAGATACGCCGCCAGCTCGATCGGAGCCGGCAACCGCACGCCCAGCCGATCGTCGATACGCACCGGAATCGGCGTGCGTTCGGCGAGCGACTTCAATGCCACCACCAGTCCACGTTCGGTCAGCACCGGCGGATACACCCCACGCGCCAGCTCACGTAACTCCACCAGCGCCTTGTCGAGTTCGGACGCGCCGTCGGCGAGGAACTTGCGCAACTCCAGGTCGTCGTCGGTACGTTGCGCGCGGCGCAGCAACAACGCGGCCGCAACCAGACGTTGCTGCGCGCCGTCGTGCAGGTCGCGTTCGAGACGCCGCCGCTGCACGTCCCCTGCTGTCACGATCCGTTCACGCGACCGGCGCACCTCCTCGAGTTGCTCGGCCAGCGTGCTGCGGAGACGCTCGTGGTCCAGCGCGAGACTCGTCGCGGACCGCACCGCGGCGAGCAACTCCGGTTGCGCTTCGAGCGTCGCGTCATACACCACAGCACCGACCGGTTGCCCGCCGCGTTCGAGGATCGTGGCCGCGCGGGAACGCGAATTCCGGGGGAGCACCTGCGGGTTTCCGTCGGTATCGACGTACGTGCGGGTGTCGGGCGCGTAGGTCCACACCACCAGGGTCGGATCGCTCACCGCCTGACGCAATGCGTCGACGAAGCCGGCGTCGACGGGCGCATCGCCGATCTCGACCATCGCGTCGCTGATCGCGGCCCGCGCCAGCCGGTACCGCACCAACCCGACCGCCACCGCCGCCGGGAACAGTGCCGCCGTCGGATATCGCAGATTCAGGATCCAGATGTACGGGGAACCGGGCACCCGGACCGCCGTGGACAAAATCGCCACCGTCACCAGACCGGCGACGGCATAGGCGACCGCGAGAGGCGCGAAACCCGCTCGATACGCGGGCGAACCGCGACGCCAGCGCACCATCACCACAGCAACCACGACGGCGGCCAAAATCAGTGCGCCGCCGCCGACCACCAGTTGGATCGGATCGGCCAATCGGGGATCGTGGCGCACGAGCAGCAGGTGCGTCGATGTCGACGGGAGCAGCGTGACGGACGCGCGCGGATCGAAGAACATCCACTCGGCGACGACCCCGATGGTCGCCAGTACCCAGGTCACCCCGACGAACCACTTCTCCCAACGGTGATGCAGACGGCCGGTGGGGAATCCGATCACCGCCTGAAGCAGCACCGGCAGATACAAATTCGTCGCGATGATTCCGATCGTGAACGCAACGGGGTTGCTCGATCGCCGCAAACCACCGAGCAGCCACAACAGGCCGGCCGCGAGGATGAGCGGGCCGGTCAGATCGTGCGGACGGAACTGCCAGGCAATCGCGCCGGACACCACGAACGCGATACCCGCGCCGAGGAACAGAATCAGTTCGGTGGTGCCGAACACCGGCAGGAACGGGCCCTGGGCCGCGGCGAACGCCTCGCGCGGTCCGAGCAGCAACGCCCGGGCAGGATCGTGGGTGGCCTCGGTGGACCAGTCCACCGAGACCATGACCACCGCCACGAGCACGGCGGCCAACCCGATCAAAACCGGGATCGCGCGAGCACGCACCATCGGATCTCCTCCCGAACCGTTTCAGTCTCCTCCGGTCCGTGTGACCGCTCCACCGTGCTGGCACCGAACCTCATCCAGTGCCTGCACCGGGTGCGATTCCCGCGTCAGCACGGATTCGGAGAGGCATCGTTCAGCGGAAAGTTGTTGTCGTGACCGGGAACCACCGGACGAAGTACCAGAGAAGCCGGTAGCGAAAGCGCCGCAACAGTATTGGAGAAGGATCATGAACAAGATCGCATTGCGCGCCGCCGTCGCCACCGCGCTCATCGCCCCCGCGGTCGTCCTCGGAGCGGGAGCCGCGTCGGCACAGCCGACGGTGACGCCCGGTGCCGTAGGCGCTCCCTTCGATGCCGAGGTCGATCCGGGTCTGGGGGTCTGCCTCATCATGGAGCCGGGATTCCAGATCGTGGCCTTCGCGCCTGGCACCGTGAAGGGCACAGCGGCCGCCGATCCGGTGTCCGGGACGTGCGTCGGTCTGCCGTACTTCATCGGCAGTGCCACAGGAACTGTCGAATAGCTGTCGTGAGCCGCGCCGCATCGCCTCCGGGCGGTGCGGCGCGGCACTGTGCTGCGACCCCGATGCCTTGACCGCGCGCTCGATCCCGAGCACGCTCGGGGACGTGAGCATCCCAGTCAACCTCGCTGCGCTGGACGCGGCACTCGCGGACTTCGGCTATGCGTATCTGCTGACAACCGGGGACTCCCGGCCCCACGCGGTGGCGGTGACACCGGTGCGGAGCGGCGTCGATCTGCTGATCGACGGGCCCGGCAGGCGCACCGCCGCCAACGCAGGTGCGCACCCGGCTGTCTCCCTGGTCTATCCACCCGCGGAGGCCGGCGGCTACTCGCTGATCGTCGACGGCGACGCCACCGTCCGCGACGGCGTACTGCAGGTGCGACCGACCTCAGCAGTGCTGCATCGACCGACGACCGCGGACGCACCGTCGCAGAATCCGGGGTGCGCCGCCGATTGTCGCCCGCTGTGAGCCCGTCCTGCCAGGTGGGTGCACGGACGGCACATCCGGGCGGCTCCGCGTACGTTGTTGCATGTGTCTGAAACAGTGGAAGACAACATCGGCAACGGATCGAGCTTCGCGTTTCCGTCGCTGGCCAACCTCCGGGACATCGGCGGATACGCGAGCACCCACGGCGGTGTGGTGCGCACCGGCGTCGTGTTCCGCTCGACCGATCTGAGCCGTCTCACGGACACCGACCGTGAGACGCTCGCGACACTGCAACTCACCACTGTCTTCGACCTGCGGACCGCCGCCGAAGTGGAACGGCGTCCCGATCGGCTTCCCGACGGTGCTGTCCACATCGGGCTCGACGTCTTCGCCGACCGTGCGGGTGCATCCGTGGCCGCCTCCCTGCCGGAATTTGTTGCGAACCCCGACCTGGTCGCGAAGGAACTGTCGGATGGCCGTGCCGAGCAGTATATGCTGGGCAGCTACCGAGATTTCGTGACGCTACCGAGTGCCACCGCGTCGTATCGGCGGATGGCCACCGGCATCGCCCACGGTGAGGTGCCAGCGTTGGTGCACTGCAGTGCGGGCAAGGACCGCACCGGGTGGGCCGCGGCGTCGCTGCTGCTTTTCGCCGGTGCGGACGAGGACGATGTGTTCGCCGACTATCTGCGTACCAACGAACTGTTGCTGCCGACGTTCGAACCGTTGTTCGCGAAGTTCCGCGAAGTCGGTGGTGATCCAGCCGTGCTTCGTCCGCTGCTCGGTGTGCAACGCAACTACCTCGAGGCGACGCTCGACGAGGTCACCAATCGCTTCGGCACGATCGAGCACTACTTCGCGGCAGGTTTGGGGCTCGACGACGACACCCTGCAGGCGTTGCGGACACGCTTGGTCGACACCGAGAGTGCGGTATCCGTTCGCGACAAGTGATGCCGCGGAGCTACTCTCGGATTATTGTCCGCATGGTCATGTCGATTCCCGATCGGGCAGGGCAGCAGGTGATGTCAGTACCGGTACGGATACCGGTGTCCGGTACGAGCGCCACCACGGTCCAGGTGCGTGGCCGCGAAGCTGGGCAACGATCTGCGCAATGGCGTTGGGGTTGGTGAGTTCATGTCGCGCATCAGGATTGGCGATGTAGTGCAGCAACGCGGAATCGATCAGTTCAGGTGCAATTCGGAAATAGCGGCGGTCGATGCTCACCACCCGCCCGTGCCACTTCCCGGGTGACGGTTGAACATCGCCCGGGGGGCGGCTGTCGAATCGCCGCCAAGGCCGAGGCACCCGCGAAACGACCGTGACGCTGCAGCTGTCGTCGACGAGAATGTCGGCGTGGGTGGGATTCAGGAGCCGACTGTTCAGCTGAACCGCCTCCCACGGGATCCAGGTGTCCGAAGCGCGATTGGTGAATGCAATCCCGTCGGCCCGGATCGCGATGCTACCGGGGCGCAGGCGCCCGAGCAGGACGAGAGTCAGGTAGCACGTTTGCCAGCCGCAGGTTACGACCAGCACGACGATGCTCCCGCCGATGGGATCGCCGGGTTCGTGGACCGCTGCGATCATCGACGAGAAGAAACCGGCCAGGCCGAGATGGAAGACGACCTCGGTAGCGAAAATCGACCGGGACTGCCGCAACGCCAGTGCTGGTACAGACCCGTGGGTGCCCACCGAGATATGTGATGACCGAGTTCGGGGGCTGTACGACAGAAGTATCGCGACAGGGAACATCAGGCAGGCCGTTCCGAACAATGCGATAGGAAACCACTCCGAGTCGATCTCGAATCGTCCCTGAACGAAATTTTCGACGACCGCGGCAACGACAAGTCCGAGGGTCAGGAGAGTCCAGCAGGAGCTCACGATGAGCGCCAACATCACGCGGCGCAGGCCGTAGACTCGTGGAGCGGACAGTTCAGGAGAACGCATCCGCGACACCTCTTCCCCAGCTCACGACGCCACCGACGGTGACACCACCGAGCTCGACGATTGCGGTCGTGGCCTGTATCAATTCGGACCTGCCCGCTCGGACCGACTGGCCGACCGAATGCATGCCATTCTCATAGATGTCGTCGACAACACCGGATGCAAAGATGCCTCCGATGGTTCCTCCCACTGCGCCGGCAACGGTACCGAGACCGGGGACCACAGATCCCACCAATGCGCCGGTGGCGGCACCGGCAGCGATCGATGCGGCCAGTCCGGTGCCGTTCGACACGACGGCCTGTTCGAGGGACTCTCCGCCGCCGTAGTAGTCGATGCCGACCCCGGCGACAAGTCCGGCCGGCCCGGCGAATCGGCGTAGGGACGTCGCGGGGCCTGTCAGATTGTCTGCGGCGCGTGCTGCGGTCGCTGCGTCGTCGAGGATGCCCTGAACGGAACCGACGGAGCGTCGGACCTGCTCGTAGGGTGTGCCGTCGGGAAGATCCAGCACCGCCTGCATCGAGTGGATGGAGGTTGCAGTGAGGTGGTCGGCTTTGCCCAGGAGGTTGCCGATCCGGTCCTTGAGGTCGGTCTTGAGATAGTCGAGTCCGGTGCTCGCGATGAACGATGCGGCCCATGCCTCGTCTGCCCAGGTGTCGGTGAGTGCGGCGACGGTGTCGGCCCAGTGCGAGTGGACGTCGAGGGCGGCGGTGTGGGCGCAGTCGTAGGCGGTTCGATGTGTGGGGTCGGAGTCGTCGTGTGGATCTGTGATGACGGTGTCGGTGACGGTGAGTCCGGCGGCGGCAGCGGTGTCGCGGATGGTTGCCATGTCGCCGAGCACCGCGGCCAGGTGTGTTGCGGTTGCTTCGTGTCGTCCGGCGATATCACGTATCCGGTCGTGCATTCGGTCGGCGGTGGCCAGTTGGGTGCTGGTGGTGGTGAGGAACTCGTGGGATGTTGTTCCGTCCCAGGCGTCGTCGGCGATTCGTCGGGCTCGTTCGGCGGTGTCGGTGGCGGTGTCGACCGCGGTGGCTGTGATGGTTCTGATCCAGTCGGCGACGCGCTGGATGTCGGCTGGGTTTCCGTCGATTCGAGTGTCGATGGGCATGGTTACGGTGTCCAGATGTCGACGAGGAGATCGACGGCTACGTCGTCGTTCGGTACGCGACCTGCGACGATCGCCGCACGGGCCGATCCGACACGGGTTCGGCGCACGGCAGATACAGAAATGGTGGTAGAGCGGTTGGTGCACTCAACGATTCCCCCGTCGACGAGCGGCACCGTTCCCCCATTCGGTGGTGCCGCGTCGCCGACCGTACCAGAGTCGTCGGATGGGGAACGCCGCCGAGCGGTCTCAGGGTGTGGGGCGGGATCGGCGACGCGCCACGGTAGCGAACACAGCAAGACCGATCAGCACACCGACAAGGTCGGCGCACCAATCCCACACCGATCCCGAACGACGAACAGCGACCGTCGCCTGCAACACTTCGGTCAGCACGCCGTACCCGGCGAGCCACACGATCGTCCACCCGACGGGGATCCGGGCATACCGCGAGCAGTAGGCCAGCGCCGCGAAAAACACTGCGTGCGTGACCTTGTCGGTGTGCGGCGGGCCTTCCGGTGCGGTGCCACCGGGGGACAGGAGCATTGCGGTCACCACGATCGTCACCAGGGCCAGTGGCAGTGTGCGCCGCCAGATGAGTGCGGGCACCGGTCAGGCGTCGCGAACTGTCAGTCCGAGTGCGGCTTCGGCGAATCCGCGTACCGCCCGACTCGCGGCGGTCAACGCGGCGTCTTCACCGTCGCGGGCATGACCGGTCATCGTGCCGTCCGGTGTCAGCGTCACGTCGGCGACCGGGTCGGCGGTCGTCGCCTCCCGCACCGACCAGCGGTACTGGGTATCGGCATCCCAGGCTTCGGTGTCCTCGGCGAGCAGATACCAGTTGCCCGCGTTGATCTCGACCGGTTCCATCAGATGTCGCTCCCGTCTCGGTGGTGCCGTCGTCTGCCGCGTTTCCGGTCCCGAGAACGATGGTCCTGATCGCGGCCCGCGTAGAGGACGACACTGACGACCGGGATGAGCAGGAACCACAACCAACTGTGGAATACGAAGAACAGTACGAGCGCGACGGCCGGTGTCACCCCCGCGATGACGTCGCGCCAGCGATCGGGCAGTCCCCGCTTCTCCGGCACTGCCTCCGATGCCGGGACCGGGGTGTTCGCCGTGGTTGCGGGCAGATCGGTGAACAGGACCTCCAGGTCGCCTCGGGTCGTCGCAGCCGATGCCTTGCCACTGCGCTCCTCGAATTCGGCGAAGGTGAGTCGGCCGGCACCGAAATGTTCACCGAGTAAGGTCAGCGCCTGTTCGCGTTCGGCGGTGCCGATGCGAACCTCGGGGGTATCGGACATGCTCACCAGACTAATCGCCCAGCACTCAGGGTTCTCACACGCCGTGACCGGGCCGCCCGGTGATGATCCGATAGGCCTTGACCACGACCGCGACGAGAACGACCGCGGAAATCAACGTGACGACGGGAAACCGGATCGCCACCATCGACGCGGCCGCCACCAACCCGATGGGCAGCAGAGTGAGCGCGTCCAGAATCGCGGCACCCGACGGTGCTGTTCGAGGAGCCGGATGTGGCTCGACCGCCGCGGCGTCCGGTTCGGAGGCAGGCTCAGGGGTTGGGCGCGACCGGACGACGAGCATCGCGCCCGCCGCTGCCGCAAGTGCGGCAGTCGCGGGCAACCACAGCCCGATGTCGTAGCGGTCAGCGACGACGAAGACGCACAGCAACACCAGCGGTAGCAGACCGAGAATGATTCCACGTCCACGTCCACGTCCCCGCCGGCGTCGTGGCGCTGGTTCGGTCAGCGGTAGGTCGGAGAACGGGACCACCAGGTCACCACGCGTCGTTGCGGCCTCGATGGCACCGGATCGCTCCTCGAACTCGCCCAGTGTCAGCCGCCCGGCGGCGAAGTGCTCTCCGAGCAGCCGCTGTGCCAGTTCGCGTTCGGCGGTGCCGATGCGTATCTCGTGCGGCTCGGCCATACAGCCACACTAGCCGCACGTTTCGTCGGTGGCTGGTGCGGACTCCGGGTCGGTTCGGTCGCTGCAGTGCATCATCGGTCGGCGTCGGCGACGGGGCGCAGGGTTCGTCGGCGCCGACAGGATGGCGTGGGTGACGAGTTCGTGGGGATGGTGCCGGTGGTTGCGTCGGGGTGTGCGGGTCGGGTCGAGCAGGCGCGGCGCGGTCCACAGGGGCCGGTGGCCGCTGGGGTCGGCGGTGGTGCGCCATCCGGAGTCGGTGATCCGGGCATGGTCGGTGTCGCAGACGAGCGCGAGATTGTCGATGTCGGTGGGGCCACCGTGTTGCCATTCCGCCATGTGGTGCACGGCGCAGTGGGAGGCGGGAGCGTCGCAGCCCGGGCGGGTGCAGCCGCGTTGCCAGGCGGTGAGCAGGAGGCGTTGATCGACGGTGGCGAGCCGCTTGGACCGCCCGAAATGCAGGGGCGCACCGGCGTGATCGAACAGTGCAAGCACCGGGTGGGCACGTTCGGCCATGCACAGAGCGTCGGTGACCGGGACAACGCCACCGGTGGCAGTCGTGGCGAGCCCGCTCGCGTGTTCGAGTTGGTCGAGTGTCATGGTGACGATGACCGTGACGGGAAGTCCGCGATGTTTTCCGAGAACGCCGGATTCGAGTGCGTGTGTGCAGATGGCGTCGAACGCGTCGTGAAGGCGTTGGCCGGGAGTGCGCAGATCGCGGCGGGCGGCCTGGTCGAGCGTGGCCTGGTCGAGATCAGGCCGGTCGCTGCTGCCGCTGGGGGACTCGGGGTCGTCGGGGTTGTTCATCCCGGGGCGGGCCCAGGTGGCGAGGATCACATCGAATTTGGCCCGGGTGGTCGGGTGGAGGTCGCCACGGATATGCGACATCAGATCGGCAGATTGGGGTGCCAACCGCAACGTTCGGCGGGCGTGGCGGTCCCGGTCGTCGGGCGGAGCGCCGTCGGGGTCCAGACGAACAAGCAGGTCGATGCCCGCGGTGGTGATGTCGTCGGGGGTGGCCGTGGCGGCGAGGGTGCCGAGGATGCGGTCGATGGTGGCGACCGCATCGTTGTCGAAACGACCGGGGATCTTTTCGACGACCCGTCGGATGGCGTCGGCGTGGGCAGCGCCGGCGGCGCCGTCTGCGATGGTTCGGGCAGTAACCGGAAGTACGGGGTCGAGGATGGCTCCGCTCGGTGTGATACGAGGTGCGAGCAGGCGGGAGTTCTTGACGCGTCGGGCAGCGTCGGCGCGGGACACGTGGAGCAGTTCGATGAGGTACTTCTGGGGTGTGGACAGCTTTACCGCATTGTTGAGACTGCGTTGTTCGACGTGCGCGACGAGTCGGGCATCGAGGTCGTCGAGTCGGCGGCGGAGTCTTTCGGCGGCGCGCAAGGCCTCGACGATGTGGTCGTCGGAGAGTGCGTCGAGGTCGAGTGTGCAGAGTTCGTCGACGGTGCGGGGTTCGTCGACGGTGCGGGGTTCGTCGACGGTGGTTGCCGTCCTCCCGAACTTCGAATTCGAACTCATGTTCTAATAGTACATGCGTTCGAATGGCAGCGTGGGAGATTCGTACACAAAGAAGACGTGCCCCGAGCGGATCGTCGGATCCACGCGGGGCACGTCCCTGCTGTCAGAGCGCCTGTCAGGGCATCACTTGAGTTCGGCGAGCACCGTTCCCTGAGTGATGGCGGCGCCCGGCTCGACGGCCAGTCCGGTGACGACACCGGCCTTGTGTGCGGTGACCGGGTTCTCCATCTTCATGGCCTCGAGGACGGCGATCAGATCGCCCTCGGCGACCTCCTGACCCTCGGAGACCGCGACCTTGACGACGGTGCCTTGCATCGGCGCGGTGACCGCGTCGCCGGACGCCTTGCCGCCGTGCGCGCCACCGCGCTTGCGTGCCTTGGGC
>NZ_JBAQXC010000193.1:0-4758 GCF_049299235.1 Rhodococcus sp. (in: high G+C Gram-positive bacteria)
GGCAACGCGACCGCGCTGCTCGCCGCGCTCGACGAAACCCTCGAGGTGCTGCGCACCGCACGTGAGCAACTCGCCGATGGCAGCACCGGTGAGCTCACACGTGCCGGCCACGCGGCTCGGCAGCGCTACGAACAGCGCGAACGCCCGCCCATCGTCGGAATCGTCCCCGGCGACGACAACTGGATCGAACGGCTCCGCGACGCCGGGCGTCGCGGCCGGGTGTGGACGTCGTGAACCTGCGCGACACCGCGTCGGCCCTCGCGAAACGCGACCTCACCGCGACCGAACACGTCCGGCGGGTCCTCACCGACCTCGACGCCCTCGACGGCACGCCCTGGAGCAACATCGTCGCAGCCCGCAACGACGCGGCCGCACTCGAATCCGCGGCCCGCGCCGACGCGGAACTGGGTGCGGGCAGTTGGATCGGCCCGTTGCACGGCGTCGCTGTGGCGATCAAGGACAACATCGATGTCGCAGGCATGCCGACGCGCTGCGGCAGTGCCGTGCTCGCCGACGCACCGCCGGCCCGCCGCGACGCCCGGGTCGTCGAACAGTTGCGGGAAGCCGGGGCGATCGTCGTCGCCAAGACCCACCTGCACGAGTTCGCATACGGACCCACCGGACTCGTCAACGCGGCCGGACCGGCTCTGCACCCGCACGACCCGTCGCTGATCAGCGGCGGCTCGTCGTCCGGATCGGCAGTACTGGTCGGTCGGGGCATCGTGCCACTCGCGTTGGGCACCGACACCGGATGCAGTGTGCGTACACCCGCCGCGCTGTGCGGGATCGTCGGGTTCAAACCGTCCAGTGGCGCACTGTCGCTGGACGGGGTGTTCCCGCTGTCCACCACGTTCGACCACATCGGGCTGCTGACCGGCGACGTCCTCGACGCCGGACTGGCGTGGGGTGCGCTGCCCGGGGTCGCGCACCTGCGAACTCCCGTATCGGGGCTGCGCGTCGGTGTGCTGCGTGGTGGTGTGTGGGATCTCGACGACCCCGAGGTCGCCGCGGCGGTCGACACCGCGAGCCGCACCCTCCGCAACCTCGGCGCCGACGTCGTGCACACGACGTTGCCGGAGACCGACGAGTTGCTCGCCGCGTATCCGATCATCACCGGATCCGAGGCATACGAAACCCATCAAGCGTGGTTCGAAGTCGACCCCGGTCGATATCAGGCGCCGACGGCAGCGCTCCTCGCCGCACAAGCCGGTCGGCCCGCGTCCGAGTATCTGCGGGCGCTGCGTGCAGCCGAACGCCTGCGCACCGACGTTCTGCACCGGCTGCGCCGCATCGACAGGTTCGACGCACTGCTCACCGTGACCACCGGGGTCCGGTCGGCACCAGCGGACAGCGATCCCGTCGATCTGCGTGCCCCGCTGCTCCAACGCTGCATTCCGTTCAGCGTGCTCGGTGTTCCCGCGCTGTCGGTGCCCGCACCCGACGGTCAGACCCGTCCGGTCGGCCTACAGGTAGCCGGACTGTCCAGCGGACCGAGCGGACACGGCAGCCACCCCGGCGAATCCACGGCACTCGCGCTTGCACTCGCCATCGAAGGCACGGCAGCCGATCAGATGCGCTCAGCGAGTCCCTGATAGTCGACGACGAACCCGTGCGCATCGACGGTCACGGTCGAACTCGACACCGGTGACAGCACATGGATACCGTCGGCGGCGCTGCTGTAGACGAGCGTCGCCTCCTGCACCCCGAGATCGAGCAGGTTGACGTACACGACGGGCACCTCGAGCTCATCGGCGCCGGTCTGCAGGCTGTACCGGCGGATCGGGAGTGCGTTGAAGAACGGACTGAGGATCACGTCGACGTCGAGCGCACCGCCGAATGCCGATCGTTGATGCTGTGTTCCGTTGTCGACCATCCAGATGCCCTCACCGGAACGACTGATCGACATATGCTTCTCACCGGATGCCAGCGTGGTCCGCACCGACAATCTGCGGGTGACACCGTTCTCATCGGTGACGAGATCGTAGGACGCACTGAACGCCGGGTGGTCGGCGCACGCGGCCCCGACGATACGGCCGGACGCCTTGACACGGAATCCGCTCAACTGCACACGAACCGATTCCATTCGTGGTGCATCGTTGGCCCGCCACGTCATCAGCGCCGGCCAGGTCGATGCGCTACTCGCCTCGGTGCGCGTGGGATCAGGGACAGGCATGCTCACGGTGTCTACCGTAAGCGACGAACGGCACACAAGTGGCGTCGGCGTCGGATTCGAAATGAGTACTTGTTCACGCAACCGAAACTTCGACGGCGCCTGCATCCCGACGAGCAAGCCGATTCGAGAACACGGCGAGCGCCACCACACCCACCGCGACATTGAGCAGAGCCCCGAACTCCGCGACCGCAAAGTCGATGACCTCGACGAACAGCACCGTGACCAGGGCAGCGGCGCTGAGCAACCGCAACGCCCACCGCCGCCTTGACCGCAGACCGATCAACCCCAGCACGCACAGCAGCGTCGTCACCGACACCCCCACCAACTGGAACCACACAGTGAGGTCGCGGTCGCCGCCGGTCAGATCGTCATCGAGCGTCGTCACCGCATGGACGAGCATCATCCCGGAGAATATCGCCAATATCACCGCCACCAGCCAAGTACCGCGATCCCCTCGCAAGCTCTGCGGAACCACCCGTCCCAGCCCCACATCGAACCGGTACCGCCGATCGTCACGGTCGCGACACCGCGCCAACAACCGTTCGATCTCGTCGGCTGCTTCCGGATCCACCCCGCCCGTCCTCGCGGATCTCAATTGGTCGGCCGCGCCGACGCGGTCGGTGGGAGTCAACCCGCGCATGATCCCGTCCACCGCGGTCGCCGCCGCATTGGCCATCTCCTCCTGCGCCGAGACCGGCCGAAGTCCGTGGACAGCACGGTTGGCGAGCAACAGAAGCAACACCACCACGTACATGATCGCAACGGACGGCCGGTAGAAGTAGTCGTTCGTCTTGGTCAAGAATTTGCCGATCTCGTCCAGGAACAACCCGAAGCCGATGCCACCCGCGACGATCCCGAACCCGTGCGGAGTGCGACCCAGATAAGTGAGCAGACCGCACAACGCGACAATCATCAGCAGCCCGCCCCACAGCGAATGTGCGATATGAAGGGTCGCGCCACCGACCTGCGGATATCCCGACAGGTGCAGGTACAGGCGCACCAGCAGGATGGTCGTGACCGCGGTGATCACCAGTGCTTCGATGCGCGACGACGCGCTCGCGTCACGCAACCACCGCGGCGCTGAACCGCCGCGGGCTGAGACGACGTTCATGATCGATGAGCGTAGCTGCGGACCGGATGATCCGACGACGATGCGCGCGCTGCGGGGTCTGGGGGCGCTGCCTGGCCTAGAGTCGCCTCATGCGCACCGTGTGGACAGTTCCTCCGAACATCGCCCAGACACTTCTGGAATCTCCCGAGATCCAGATGTTTCTGACCAGCAACGAGCTGCCCGAAACGGCGGACGATCCGCGTCAGCGGCTCACGGAGTTCACCCACGCGCTCGGTGCGCTCAGCCGCAACATCGGGCGCACTTTCGGATCTGTCGATGCCGCCAATCGGGAACTGTTCGGAGGGTCCGCCGGCATCGTCCCGGTGGCGCTGCGGCTGACCGTACTACGGGCCATCGTCACCGAGGTCGACGATCGCATGCCCACCCCCGATCCGCTGCCCGCCAACGTCATCGAGCAACTCGGTGCATACGTGTATGTACTACTCGATCCACGTGACCGCACCGTCCTGCACGCAGGCAGCGGTCGCGGGAACCGCATTTTCGCACTGACCTGGGCCGCCATCGGCGAGACGCACAAACTCACCGCAGGGGGTGAGAACGCGCCGCAGGCCACCCCTGAGGCCGACGCTGCTCTGCGTCGCGTACGTGCCGTGTACCACTCGGGGTATTCGGTGGAACATTTCGTCGTCGCCGATCATTTGCTTCCCGCTGCCGACGCCGATCATGCCGCCGGCGCGACCGCCCAGGCATTGATCGCAGCACTGGGTCTACTCGAATCGCATCGCGGCGATTTCGTGCTCACGAATCTCGCCGGAACCACCGGCGATTCCGAAGCGGATCGAATCGCGCGTCCGATCGCGGAGCTTGTCCGCCAGTACTCTGCGAAGGCTGCCCCGGAGCTACCGACGCCGTGTGTGGTGTTGCGGATCACGGACGCGAAATCGGCATCTCCAGACCAGGTTCGGGATCTCGCCGACCGGCCCTGGCCGGCAGGCATCGCGGCACGCGGCATCGCCGGACTTCCCATCCTCGTCGTCGCCGACAACATCGTGCGCGGCGCATACCGAGCGACGGGATGGCAGGCCGCTTCACGCACGGAGGAGAACGGCGGCACGATCCTGTATCGCTTTCTCGGTGAGTCGGATTCCGAACTCGAAACCATGTTCGTCGATACCCGCGTGACCCCGGATCGACTGGGTCTCAAGCGGTGGCCTTCGCATGGTTGGGCTCCACGTTTGACGCGAGCGATGCCGCGCGCGACTCCGCGCCCGCGCCAGTAACCTGGGTCGAGCCGGTCCGGTTCGGGTGAGAGAAACCCTCACCCGACCCGAACCACACCCCCTCCAAACACTGTCGGCCCCCACCAGATGGTGGGGGCCTACAGCAAACGGGTGTTCGGCGGCGACCTACTCTCCCACACCCTGACGAGTGCAGTACCATCGGCGCAGACAGGCTTAGCTTCCGGGTTCGGAATGGGACCGGGCGTTTCCCTGTCGCTATAACCACCGTAACT
>NZ_JBAQXC010000194.1:0-3237 GCF_049299235.1 Rhodococcus sp. (in: high G+C Gram-positive bacteria)
TCAACGCCCCGCACGCGCGGGGATCGCCCCGCCCCTTCCAGCGGCGGGCGAGCATCACCACCCAACGCCTCGCACGCGCGGGGATCGCCCCTGCGGCTACGGCTGTGTCCTCGCCGACGGTGGCAACGCCCCGCACGCGCGGGGATCGCCCCAAGGCTCGGGCTATCGACCGTGCCCTGATCCTCAACGCCCCGCACGCGCGGGGATCGTCCCTTGTCTTGATCACCTTTTTGAGAGGCAGTCGCCAACGCCCCGCACGCGCGGGGATCGCCCGCGGCACAGGCTGGGTGCTGGTCGACAACAAGGCAACGCCCCGCACGCGCGGGGATCGCCCCTACGATCTCAACCTATGGGAGGCCGACATCCACAACGCCCCGCACGCGCGGGGATCGCCCGGTGAGAGACGCGAAGGATCAGTCGACATGATGCAACGCCCCGCACGCGCGGGGATCGCCCCTTGAGGCCTCGGTCTTCCGATGCCTCGCCGACCAACGCCCCGCACGCGCGGGGATCGCCCCGGTGAGCATCGACTGGCACGCCAGATGATCCGCAACGCCCCGCACGCGCGGGGATCGTCCCGCGAGCGTCGTGACATCCTCTGCCACCAGATGCAGCGCCCTGCACACGCGGGGATCGACCCTCGAAGTTCGAACACGCACGAGACGGCGGTGCGAGCCGCCCCGCACGCGCGGGGATTATCCGAGGATTCATAGAGGAATCGCAGTGATTGCCTGAACGCTCCGCACACGCGGAGATCATCCGATGATGTATTTGACGGATAGCCGAAGACAGTGGATACGCCCCGCACACGCGGGGACTACCGGGGTGAGGACGAGGGTGTTGCCGGGTGAGGTGCCGATGATGCGGCATCGTCGCTGGCGTCGATGTTGCCCGGATAGCAGCAGAGCCCGGGCGGCGATCGGCGACCCCGGATGCCGGGTACGACCTCAACGCAGCAGTCCAGAGCCGTGGTGGCGCATGCGGGTGTGCAGAGGTGCCCAGACCAGTGCATCGTCTTCGGTGGCGATGCTTGCTGGTCACCGCTGTCCGCGCGTGTCGCAGTGGTTCTCCGCGTTGGTGCGCGGTACCCGACGTATCGTTTCGGGCTGCGGGCCGCTGCACGTGCTTCGTCCAGGTCCACCGTCTGATCGAAACGTGCGCGGTCCGCGTCGTTCCTTCACGCGCCGCGGCCGTCGCCATCGTTGGACGACTACCGAACGGACATCGAGTGTCGCTCGCCGGCAGGGCCGCGCTTCTTCTCGGGGACCTCACGGCCGATGACCGCCCCGAGATTGCCTTCGACAACGTCGGCCCTGCGGGCACCACCTTGTGGTGGGTGCACCACACCTGCAGTGTGTACCGGCGAACTCGTTCAATTCCCGGACCACCGCGCACGGTGAACGAAACAGGGCCTCGAGCATCACGTAGGGCACGGTCACGAGCGCGCTTCGCCGGCGAATGGGTCGATGGCAGTGCAACAGGACCTGACCGTGGCAGTTCGCGATGCCCAGGCCAGATTCGTGTCGATCGACCAGAACAGAAGGCCTCACGGCCCGACCGCACCTGGTGCAGATACATCGACAGCCGCACCATCTGCACGAATACCCTGGCTGCCGCAATCTGCGATGGCATTGACTGACGCGGCGTACCGCATCGGATTCGGCGAACCGTCCCCGATGCTGGTCGCGCTTGGAAAACCTCGGATGTCACGAGGACGGCACCGGTGTGCAGGAGTCGTCGATCTCACCGGAGCGGTACTGCTCGAGGGCTTTCGGGGTGTCCCTCGCCCGATTCCGGGATCGACCGGCCATCCGGCCCGGCCGGATCAGCGACTTCCCGGCGCGCAGGCCCGGACACAACGGCGATGCGCAGCAACAACATTGCCGTCGAGGTGGTCCCCGCCGGCGGATACCGGGACGAGATAGTGCAGGATCGGAGCTTCTCTCGTGCGCGGGTTCGCATCCGGATCCAGCGGCTCGGAGCAGATCCGGCACACCCAGCAGTCCCGCCCGAACACGTCCGGCGGATACACCGGCCCGACCTCACCTTCCTCGACCCCGGCCTTCTCGGCGGCCTTCCGATACGCCGCCGCCGCGGCGGTCACGGCTTTGCGGCGGGCGCTGAGCCGCTCACGTGCCGGTGTCCACACCGCCTCGACCGGACCATGGGCGAAGACGTGCGCTTCCCACCGGTATTCGTAGCCGTCCTCGTCGACGTCGCTGATCAACTCCCGCTCGAACCGCAACCCGGACGGCGCCGCGGACCACTCGGGATACTCGATGCCGCCGACATAGTACTTCCCCAACGCTACCGCGGCCGGGCGGCCGAGCTCGTCGATGAAATGCAACCCCCACGCCGGGTACTGATCGCACGTCACCAGCAGCACCCGCTCCGGGCCGCCGACCTCGCCGATCACCTGCCGCACCACCCCGGAACATCTCCTGTGCCCGGCTGCGGCAGCCGGTGATAACGCGTGGTCAGATCGAACCGCACGATGATGTCCCCGGCCTTCGGCCAGCGACCGTGCTGACGCGGAAACTCCGCATCCGCATCGATCCCGAACACCACCGGCGGACGAGCGCACTCCGCCAAGACACCCGCGGCCACCGGTTCGACGTACTCGGGCAACACCCCGGCACCCAGTGCGCGCTTCCACCGCCGGATCAACGTGGTGTTGCAGCTGCTCCCGCACACCTGCCGATCCCGATGCTGCCACGGCGCAGCCGCGTCGATCACGCTGCCGCAGACCCGGCAGGGCTCACCACCGCGTGCGCGGCGCTCGGCGGCGAGGGAGGCTTCCATCCACCGCCAGTACGGTTCGCTGGCGCGGCCGGGGCCGGGGCCGGGGCCGGGGGAAGCCCACCGGTCCGGGTGCGGTGGTGTGAAGACGGTGCGGGGGTGCGTTGTCCGCCGGTCGGGGTGTCCGGGCCGAGGAGTTCGAGCAGGTCGGTTTCGGTGAGCACTTCGACGTGAATGCCCTGGGCGCGCAGCTCCACCGCCCGGGTGGCTTTGCTGGTGGTGAACGCGGCCGGATCGTCGCCGGTGAACCCGTCGCCGATCACCAGCAAGGTGGTGCGGCGGGTGACCGATTTCGCTGCGGTGGCACCGCAGCGGGCGATCGCGTCCATCGCGGTCTGCCGGGTCATCGACGCCAGCCCACCGGTGAACACCACATTCTGCCCGTACAGCGGGTGATCGGGGTCGGCGTCGGTCGCGGCGTCGGGTACGACCAACCGG
>NZ_JBAQXC010000195.1:0-4674 GCF_049299235.1 Rhodococcus sp. (in: high G+C Gram-positive bacteria)
TCCGGTTCGGCCGGGTACGACGGGGCACGCTGTGGCACACGACCGGACTCTCGGGCCCCGGTGCTGCCGACAGCCCGGATATGCACGAGTGAGTCAGCGAGAACGGACCGGCATGACCCAACCACCCAGTGTCACCAGCAACCGACACCGGGACAATCGCCGTGGCCACCGCAACCGAAGCACTGCCGACGTCGCAGGCGCTGAGGCCGCCGTGGTCGTCGGTCGTGCAGCAGCCTGGGCCCGCAGCGCCGCCAGGTGTTGCTTGAGCGCGGTGTAGGAGATCGCCCGCCGGGTATGTTCGGAGACAAGTTGTCCGCAGGCCCGTTCGAGGAGTTGTTTGTCGCTCTTTCCCAAGGCGAGGATGTTCTGGCACGAACGGTAGCCCTGGGCCTCGATGTGTTGGGCGGTCGAGCAGGTCACCGATCGCGGCCACGGTGTGCGGACCGACCTTGTGGGCCTGGCGCACGAAGTAGGCCCGATCCCACAGATCCGCGGAGTGCAGATGCTGAGCGGGCACGTGCTCGGGGTCCGTGACATACGAGTGCCGACGCCCGGAAACAACGTGGGATGCAATGACTTCGCCGTCACACATGATGACGAGTTTGTCGCCGGTGATCTTCACATCGACGAGCTGACCGGCGAAGGTATAGGGCACCGAATACTTCACCGTCGCGATCTCGACGTGGTAATCCCTGTTGGCCTTAAACTTCTTCCAGGTCACCGGCTGCCACCGCGCCTCGGGCAGCGCCAGCAGCTCTGACTGCTCGTGCTCGGTGAACAATTCCCGCCGGCTGATCTGCTGTCCGCGGAACGGGATTCGGTCATTGATCTGATCGGCATGGACGCGAATGGCCTCGCCGAGGTCGTCCAGGCTGGCGAATCGGCGGTCGGCGAGTCGTCCGATCACCCAGTTCGTCACGATCTTGACCCCGTACTCGACGTGTCCCTTGTCGCGGGGCCGCACCGCTCTGGTGGGCACCGCGGCGGTGCGGTGGTACTCGAGGAAGTCCCGATAGGCGTGGTTGACCTCGCGGGCCTTGTCCCCGCGTGTGATCTGGTTCGACGCGGTCGAGGTGTTGTCGGGCACGATCACTTGGGCGACGCCGCCGAAGTACTCGAATGCCTGCACGTGGGCATCGAGCCAGTTCGCTGCCTTCTCGTCCAGGCATCCGCAGGCGAAGACCATGCCCGAATACGGCAGTGATGCCACGAACACCGACACCCGGGTTCCGCTGCCGGTGACCGGATCGAAGATCGCCATCGTGGTGCCGGCCCAGTCGACCTGCATCGTGTGCCCGGGTATGTGGGTGATCCGCATCGTCAGATCGTTGACCTCGACGTACTCACCGATGATCTGACAGAACCGCTGGTAGCTGTAGTGCCGTTGCCCCGGTGCCCCTTCGGTTTCCAGGTAGTCGGCCCACAGCACCCGCAGTGGGAGCTTCTTGCTGCCCGAGCGCTTCTTCACTGCCGTGCCGACATCGAACGCCACGAAATCGGTCGAGGTGTTCTTTCGCCCGTCGGTGAACAAGGCGTCGATCTGCTCGGCGGTCAGCGCCGCGATCTGGTCTTCGGTGCTCAGCCCCTGTTCATCGCAGATCTTCTTCGCTTTGGCGATCGTGCGGTATGAGCATCCCGCGATCGCTTCGATCTCCCGGTACGACCTTCCTTGCAGCAACTGTGACATCACCAGTCGGTAATCAGTCAGCCGTGCCTCCTGTTTCGGGTCCCCGCGCAGCCGAATTGCCACGCGTGAACCCGAGACGAGCACATCGTCCTGTCTACCGCCACCGAATGCTCATACTCGTGCTACCGGACCGTCAGAACAGCGCTGCTCGAAACGCGTTCCTAACACCCGAACCCCTGGGTAGTGGCTAACCACGCCTGATGGCAGAGACCGTGGAGAGCCCGGTGCGTGGAAACGCGCACGCCGGGTTCGGCGAGCGGCTCGCAGAAACGGGCCGGTGGCGACACCGGTACCGCGCTGCGGGCCGACTCAACCACCCGGGTGCGCAGTTGCGGTTCACCGACCTCGACGGGCTGCGGTTGACCGCGTTCGTCACCAACACCCGCCGCGGGCAACTCCCGGATCTGGAGTTGCGGCACCGGCATCAGGCTCGGTGCGAGGACCGGATCCGGACAGCGAAAGCGACCGGGCTGCAGAATCTTCCGTTGCACGGGTTCGATCAGAACCGGATCTGGCTGGCGCTCGCGCAACTGGCGTGTGAGCTGACCGCGTGGATGCAGATGCTCGCGTTCACCGAGGTCCCGGCGCGGCGGTGGGAACCGAAACGGCTACGGCTGCGGCTGTTGTCGATCGCCGGGAAGATCGCCTGCCATGCCCGCAGGGTTCGACTACGGCTGGCCGCGACGGTTCCTGGTGTCGATGTTCTTGTGGCCGGCTTGAACAGGCTTGCAGCGCTACCTGCACCTGTGTGACCTACACGTAACTTTTTCATCGAGTCGAAAGGACACTCAGTTCGGGGCCGTGGACCTCGACGTCATCCGACCGTGTCGGGCGACCGAGCGTGGATGCACACCGAATCCACCGCCTCCACAATCGATCCGCAGCCGCTCAGGCCGACGCATCACCTGCACGAAAGGTTGAGGGTAGCTGTACGTTCAACCTTCAGATCGGGCACGGTATCGGGCTGTGCCATACATTCATTTTCGAATGAGCGGCGAAATATCGTCCCCGCCGTGGACGGCTATGCTCGGCACACGAAAATAAATTCGAGTTGCTGCACGGTCACGGGTCGGTGATGTGGTGAAATTATCCACATCGACATCTATGCGGACGTAGGAGGCCGGAACTTACTGATGAGTAATAATTAAATAACTCACAGGGCAGTGCAAGACAAGCCCCCTAGGCGGGGGCTTGTCCTTCGAGAATCCTTCACCAGGTTCATCAAGTTGCAGTGCAGCTATCCGTGCGTTCAGTTCTCACCACTGTCGACCTTCGACGTGGAAGCGAAGTTGCTGCTTCGCTCCAAGCACTGCCCCCACCAGGACTTATCGGTACTCGATAGGTTCCGTTCGCTTAGAGGGACAAACCATGCTTGGTACGTCTCAGGGTAGCTTATGCCCTGAAGCAGATACAACGACTTCCATATCGACACGCCGCGAATTTTCCGGGACCGGCACGCCGGACGACGTAGCGCAACAACTCACCACTTCGAACGACCCCACCTATTTCGCTGCAATTGCCCGCGCGCAAGAAAATGTGGCGCGCGTGGAAAAGATCAATTTCGAGAGCGACCAGCGCGGCCGAACCTGGTCAATTCCGGTATCACCAGAATTGCAATCGTCCACTCCAATCTGGTCCGGACGTGTCACCTGGCAACGCCAAGTTCGAGAAATTCTGAATAGCGACGTCGGCATTCAAAAATGCCGACGTCACAGCATCGACCCTGAGCGCGTATTCGCCGTCGCGGTATGCATGGCCACCGTCGCAGACCAGCGTACTGGCCGCCGCGTCACCGCCTCACGAGATACTCTCGCCGAGCGAGCCGGCGTCTCCGTCACCGTCCTCAAGCGCGCGCGGCGGGTCCTGTCCGATCTCGGAATGGCTCACGAGATGACGCGGGGCCGA
This sequence comes from Rhodococcus sp. (in: high G+C Gram-positive bacteria), assembly GCF_049299235.1. GTDB lineage: Bacteria > Actinomycetota > Actinomycetes > Mycobacteriales > Mycobacteriaceae > Rhodococcus. Next base: position 3,593 of record NZ_JBAQXC010000195.1, read on the forward strand.
TTCCTACGCACTATCGAACAGTGGGCCGCCGAAGCCCATCATGGACGTAGACAAGTCAAAGCGCCGAGCGTCTGGGCGCTGACCTCCCCCCGGGCCGTCGTTCGTCAGGTGACCCTTGACATCCCGCCCGCGGGTACGGTGCCTCCCACGTTCGTCGCACACACCTCGCGCGACGCCCGCACTTCTCCCCCACCCGGTAATCCACAGCCTACGACTGGTGGCCCCCAATCTCTTGGTGGTCTTTTTAGTACTTGTACTTCTGTTAAGAAGTACAAGACAACGCGCGCGCGAGCGCGCACGACCGGATCCACCTCATTCCACGACCGAACACCTCGACCGATCTCGCTCCAGAAGGCCGCTGCGGAGCTTATTTTGCTCGCCCCGTCGCTAGAGGCGGGGAAGCACATCGGATCTGTCTGCGACGCACTCAGCGCCCATTGCGTCGATACGACACGCTGGACAGGACGCGATATCGTGAGAAAGCTCAACGAGGACACGAAACTACGCGGTTGGATCTGGCCGAATCGGGACGCACTTTTCCACCCGATCAGGTTCCTGCGCTGGCGCCTGGCACGCATTGATTGGTCAGGCCCCTCCCCCTCCGAGCAGGCCCGGACAGCTAAGCTGGAACGAGATCTGGAACGCCGGACTACGACTGCGGCGCCTGTCCGCAACACCCGAGTAGCTTCTGTGCGTACCCGGATGTCCTCCATGAGTCAGATTCGAGAAGCACTCTCTCGCAAATGAACCAATCTAGTGTGCCGCAGTGAATTGTGCTGAAGCTGAGGACACCCGGTCGGTGGTGCGTGCCCAACTGAAAATTCCACCTCAATCGACGAGAGTCGCTCGACATCATCATCATCATCGCTGCTGCTGCTGTTGCTGGTTCTGTTCAACGCGCGTGAAGTGCGCGTTGAGTTCGGTCCGCTGGCAAAACACGAAGGATCCCCTCCCCCACTGGGAGCCCGCGGCTGCGCCAGAATCCGTCGCGTCGCATGACAAGGTTTACCGCAGACAATTCTGCGAGGCCGGGTCGAGCTCCGGTATGCCCAGTAGCGGGCATGGGACCCCGATCGCCGGCG
>NZ_JBAQXC010000196.1:0-4755 GCF_049299235.1 Rhodococcus sp. (in: high G+C Gram-positive bacteria)
CGCCTCCCTCTACCGGGTTCCGCCACTCGCGGTCGTGCGGCCGCGCGCCGACGACGAGGTCGCCGCGGTCCTCGCGGTGTGCCGCGAACATCAGGTGGCGCTGACTGCGCGTGGTGGCGGCACCTCCGTCGCGGGCAATGCCGTCGGGCCCGGCGTGGTGCTGGACTTCTCCCGGCACCTGAACCGGGTGCTCGAGGTCGACCCGGCGACGCGTACCGCGCGGGTGCAGCCCGGGGTCGTGCAGGCGCAGTTGCAACGCGCGTCCGCACCGCACGGCTTGCGGTTCGGTCCGGACCCGTCGACCCACAACCGCTGCACGATCGGCGGGATGATCGGCAACAACGCGTGCGGGGCCCGCACCCTCGGCTACGGGCGCACCGTCGACAACGTCGTCGGCCTCGAGGTGATCGCCGGGACCGGTGACGCATTGTCGCTACCGGGTTCCGGGTCGCTGCTCGAGCAGTTGCGAACGGTCGCGAGTGGTCACCTCGCGACGATCCGCACCGAGTTCGGCCGGTTCGGCAGGCAGGCGTCCGGGTATGCGCTCGAACACCTGGCGCCGGAGAACGGGTTCGATGTGCGCCGCATGCTCGTCGGCAGCGAGGGCACCCTGTGTGTGGTCACCGAGGCGACCGTGCGGTTGGTCCCCGATCCGCAGGTGCGGATACTCGTCGCGCTCGGCTACCCGGACATCGCGACTGCCGGTGATGCCGCACACACGGTCCTCCGATTCGGGACGACGGCGTGTGAGGGTCTCGATTCGCGGATCGTCGATGTGGTGCGCGCCCGGCGTGGTTCCGGTGCGGTGCCGCCGCTACCTCGGGGTGCGGCGTGGCTGTTCGTCGAAGTGTCCGGCGAGGAGGCGGGGGAAGTTCGCGGTCGCGCATCGAACCTGGAACATTTTGCGGGAGCAATTGATTCGCTACTGGTAGAAGATTCGGTGCGCGCGGCAGCGCTGTGGCGGATCCGGGAGGACGGCGCGGGACTGTCCGGGCGAAGTCCGGCCGGGCTGCCCGCGCATTCCGGGTGGGAGGATGCGGCGGTCCCGCCCGAGCGCGTCGGGGCGTATCTGCGCGACTTCGAACTCTTGCTCGGGAGTTACGGAATCAGCGGGTATCCGTACGGACATTTCGCCGACGGCTGCCTGCACGTCCGACTCGACATTCCGCTCGAAGTTCCCGGACTATTTCGCGAATTCCTTTTTGCGGCAGGACAGCTCGTCTCGTCATATGGTGGATCCCTGTCGGGTGAACACGGTGACGGCCGTGCCCGCAGTGAACTGCTGCCGCTGATGTACTCACCGGCGGCATTGCGGGTGTTCGGTGCGGTGAAGGCGGTGTTCGATCCCGACAACATCCTGAATCCGGGTGTGCTCGTCGACCCGGAGCCCGTCGATCGGGATCTGAGAGTTCCTGCCGCGCAGATTATTCGGAAGGACCTGGCATTCCGGTACGAGGACGACGACGGCGACTTCACCCGCGCCGTGCACCGCTGCACCGGTGTCGGCAAGTGTCGCGCCGACACCACGGCGAACGGTGGAGTGATGTGCCCGTCCTATCTGGCGACGCGAGAGGAGAAGGATTCCACCCGCGGCCGAGCCCGGGTCCTGCAGGAGATGCTCAACGGTGGTCTGGTCACCGGATCGTGGCGCGCGCCGGAAGTCGCGGAGGCGCTGGATTTGTGTCTGTCCTGCAAGGGTTGCGCGTCCGACTGCCCCACCGGCGTCGATATGGCGACGTGGAAGTCCGAAGTGCTGTACCAACGTTACCGCCGGAGTGTGCGGCCGATGTCGCACTACACCCTGGGCAGGCTTCCGCGTTGGGCGGCGTGGGCGAGCCGTGCACCGCGCCTGGTCAACGCGGTCACCGCTCTGCCGGGGATCGCCGGTGCCGGGCTGACTATCGGGGGAATGGATCGACGGCGGCACGTCCCCCGGTTCGCGAAACGCACGTTCCGCAGGTGGTTCGAGGATCATGCAGCTGGGCGCTCACCCACGGGCGACCCGGTGCTGCTGTTCGTCGACACCTTCACCGACTACTTCACACCGGAAGTCGGAATCGCTGCCGTGCAGGTCCTCGAGGCCGTCGGATTCCGGGTGCGTGTCACCGACCGGCAGCAGTGCTGTGGACTCACGTGGATTACTACCGGTCAACTCGATCAGGCGCGAAAAATATTGGGCCGCACTGTCGCAGAGTTGTTCCGCGTGGGCGTACCGATCGTCGGACTCGAACCGTCGTGCACCGCGGTGCTGCGATCCGACGCCGTGGACATGCTCGGTTCACAACCCGCACGGATGGTCGCGCAATCGACGGTCACGCTCGCCGAACTGCTCGCCGACCGGTCGTTGCCGTCGCTGGCAGGCACGACCGTCGTCGCGCAACCGCATTGCCATCATCACGCCGTCCTGGGCTGGGACACCGATGCCGAACTACTGCGTCGTGCCGGCGCCGATGTCACTCGACTCGGTGGATGTTGCGGTCTCGCAGGAAACTTCGGTGTCGAACGGGGTCACTACGAGGTGTCCGTCGCGGTCGCCGGGCATCAACTGGTGCCCGCGGTCGCGGCAGCGGCCACCGACCACATCATCCTCGCCGACGGCTACTCGTGCCGCACTCAGATCGCCGACCTCACCGACCGCCGCGGCCTTCACCTCGCGCAACTCCTCGCCGCCCGCCTCCCGCACCCTCCGGGTGAGAGGAACCATCATTCGGTCTGACCGGGTGAATGGTCCCATCACCAGAGGCGAGGGGTGCTCACGCCCGTCGTTTCCGGTTGGCGCGTGTGCTGGTCGGACGGGGGCCGAGTTCGTAGGGGATGCCGAGGATGCGGCGGGTCTTGGCGTTGTGCACGTCGTATCCGGTTTGGCCGACGGTCAAAAGCAGATCCAACGCGGATGCGAGTGACCCGATCGCCTCCCCGAGCAGCGCGGTGGATGCTCCGGCGTCGGGCAGCGTCCGCATCTCCAGGTTCATCTGCCCGGTGCTACCGCGGCGTCCGGTCGGCGCGAAAAAATTTGCCCATCGAATCCCCCGATTCCGCCGTGCCCCCGCACGACCTGCCGGGAACGATACCGCACCGGTGATGAGTTTCCCGGTGCCGCCCGGTCGGAATATGCGACACCACTGCTGCGACATTCTGGAGACCGCCATGACCGCTACAGTTTCCGCGTCCACCACGACCGTTCCGTCGAAAGGCGCCCGCACCGCCGGGCTGATCGTCAGCGGGCTCGTCGTGCTGTTCCTGCTGTTCGACTCGGTGATCCACCTGTTCAACACGTCCCAAGTGCAGGAGGCCATGTCCGACCTGGGCTTCGATCCGGGTCTCAATCGGGTGTTCGGCGTCGTACTGCTCGTGTGCCTGATCGCCTATGTCGTACCGGCCACGTCGATTCTCGGCGCAGTGCTGCTCACCGGCTATCTCGGTGGCGCGGTCGCGACGAACCTGCTCACCGAGCAACCGATCGTGAGCACCACGCTGTTCCCGATCTACACGGGCATCCTGGTGTGGGGTGGCCTGTGGCTGCGCGACCTCGAGGTTCGGCGGATCATGCCGCTGCGGCGCGGGTGACCACGACGAACGGTCCGACCTCGGTCACCGTGAATCTCGGGTCGTCGAACAGCGCCTTCGGGAAGGTGACGGTGTAGCGGCGCACGTTCGGGTCGTTCGGGTACACGTCTTCGGCGAGTCGCAGCGTGTATCCCTCGGCGCTCTGCCGGAACACCACCGCGTCGGGGGCGCGCCACGGCGCATCGTCCCATGCGGCGAGCAGTTCGTCGGGGGTTCCGAGTTCGGACCAGTCTTCGATCGCTGCGGCTCGCGCCGAGAAGTCGGCCAGTGGATTCGCGTAATGCGAAGTGAGCGACTGGAATCCGTAGTAGGGGTAGTACGCGAGGAAGGTGGTGTCGGCGGTGAGGATCACGATGTCGGCGCGGTCGCGGCCGAGTTGCGAGGTGATCGTCTCGTCCACATCTTCGAAGTACGATGCCGCACCCGGTGGTCGCTGGTCCGCGCGTTCGCCGTCGCCGTCGGTGTCGCTGTAGGCGACGGCGATCTCGCCGGTGAGGACCTGTGGGATGTTCTGGGTGAACGCCAGCGCGCCGAGAGTGCCGACCGTCACGAGAGACCAACGCACTCTGCGGTTTTCGCTGGTAGCCAGCACGATCCAGCGGGTGAAGTCGACGAACGCGAATGTGCCTGCGGCGCCGAGCAATACCAGCAGGATCACTTCGAGACGGAACGCGAGGAGTGTGGTGCCCAGGGCGGTCACCGCCATCGACGCCAGGCACCACAGGTAGACGGAGACGACGCCGAGTCCGAGTGCCTGCGCCCGCCGCGACGACGATGCTCGTCCGACGAGCCACACGGTGCCGAGCAGACACAGCAGACCGATGAGTGAGGCGTGGAACATCGGCAGCGGCAGTCGTGCCCCGGCGTCGGGCAGGTAGTGCAGGGCGCTACCGGACCCGCCGAGCGACGCGCCGCCGAGGAAGTCGAGCAGGAACGGCAGCCACACGATCAGCGCGGCCAGGGCGGAGATCGCGGCGATGACGGCCAGGCGGACGACGACGGGTATCACCGCGCGCCACGTTCCGGCGGCACGCCACGCGAGCGCGCCGGCGACCACCGCCATCACGACAACAGTGAATGCGGCCAAACCCAGGTACAGGGTGTAGAACGTCGCGGCGAGGCCGAGGAACAGTCCGGTCCCCACCACGGCCCCCCACCCCTGCCGTGTGCCTTTTGGGCCCTCCTGGT
>NZ_JBAQXC010000197.1:0-14125 GCF_049299235.1 Rhodococcus sp. (in: high G+C Gram-positive bacteria)
GAGCAGAAGCGTCCTGGGAATCGGTGTCCGGTGAGCCGGCGTCCGCCGCGACGGACTGGCCGCCGCGGGTACGACGGCGCACCCGTGTGCCCGCGCGCTTCGGGCGTTCCCGGCGAGCTTCGCTACCGGCTGCTTCGCCGGTTGCTTCGGCGCGTGCCTTGCGGACCGTTCCGGTCACACCCTCGGGGATGTTCAGGTCCTCGAACAGGTGCGGCGAGCTCGAGTACGTCTCGACCGGCTCCGCCATCCCCAGGTTCAGGGCCTTGTCGATGAGTTCCCAGCGCGGCACGTCGTCCCAGTCGACGAGCGTGATGGCGGTACCCGTGCGTCCGGCGCGACCGGTACGGCCGATGCGGTGGACGTAGGTTTTTTCGTCTTCGGGGCACTGGTAGTTGACGACGTGGGTGACGTCGTCGATGTCGATGCCGCGGGCGGCGACGTCGGTGGCCACCAGCACATCGATCTTGCCGCTGCGGAACTTGTCGAGCGCCTTCTCACGGGCGATCTGGCCGAGGTCACCGTGCACGGCGCCACACGCGAATCCCCGTTCGATCAGGTCGTCCGCGACCTTCTGTGCGGTGCGTTTGGTGCGGGTGAAGATCATCGTCGCTCCGCGGCCCTCGGCTTGGAGCACGCGGGCGACGAGTTCTGCCTTGTCGAGTGCATGGGCGCGGTAGACGAGCTGGTCGGTGCGCTCGTGCACCGCCGAGGATTCGGGTTCTTCGGCGCGGATGTGCGTCGGCTGCGTCAGGAACGTGCGGGCGAGGGTGATGATCGGGCCGGGCATGGTCGCGGAGAACAGCATGGTCTGACGGCGGTCGGGGACCATGTTCAGAATGCGCTCGATGTCGGGGAGGAATCCGAGGTCGAGCATCTCGTCGGCCTCGTCCATGACGAGCACCCCGATTTTGCCGAGGATCAGGTGGCCCTGGTTCGCGAGGTCGAGCAGGCGACCGGGCGTGCCGACGATGACGTCGACGCCCTTCTTCAGTTGCTCGATCTGCTGTTCGTAGGGGCGTCCGCCGTAGATCGCGAGGACTTCGAGGCCCTTCTTGCCGCTGCCGGGAAGGTACTTCGACGCATTCTCGAGGTCGCCGGTGACCTGGATGCACAGTTCGCGGGTGGGGACGATCACGAGGGCGCGCGGAGTGCCGTCGAGCGCGGTGGTTCCGGATTCCGCGGTGGTGACACGATGCAGCAGCGGTACGCCGAAGCCGAAGGTCTTGCCCATGCCGGTGCGGGCTTGACCGATGAGGTCGTCGCCGGCGAGCGCCAGCGGGAGGGTGAGTTCCTGGATGGCGAAGGTGCGTTCGATGCCGTGCTCGGCGAGGGCGCGAACGATTTCGTCGCGCACGCCGAGCTCACCGAAGGTGGGTGCGACGTGGGTGGAGTCGAGTTGTGCGGATACGGTGCTTTCGGTGGCATCGTCTTCGTGGTCGACAGTGATCTTGCTCAGGGGTCTGGCCTTCCTGGTCTCGGCACGCACGCACGAGGTCGAGAAGGCGACCGGATCAGCGCCTCAGCGCGAGCGTTTTCGGTGAGCTCGGCGAGGCGCGAGCGCGATCGGCGTCGGGTGCGCGCACATCATCGTTGAGGACTGCGGGCCGTGTTCAACAGCTCGAAGCGCAGTCTTCCAAGCCCATTGTACCGGTTCCGGCAATCAGGACCGTGCAGTACTAAGCTTTGTCGTCATGGGAGCCGAAACGTCGTCGTCCGCAGCCGTACCCGATCCGATCCTCGCTCAGGCGCAGGTTCCGGCCGATCATCCGGGGGTAGCGGAACTGTTCGCGGTCCTCGCATACGGCGAGATTTCCGCCTTCTATCGTCTGGCCGAGGACGCGAAGTTGTCCCCGACTCTGCGCGGTCGGGTCGCGCTCGCGAGCATGGCTGCCGCCGAGATGAGTCATTTCGAGACGTTGCACGCGGCGCTGGAGGCCCGCGGGGTGGAAATCTATGCCTCGATGGAACCGTTCCGCCGGTCGCTCGACGCCTATCACGCCTGCACCACACCGTCGACCTGGCTCGAATCGATGGTCAAAGCGCACGTCGGCGACGGTATCGCCGCGGACTTCTACCGCGAGATCGCCGACACGTTGGCACCCGAGGTTGCGTCGGTTGTCCGCGAGGTGCTCGCCGAGACCGGGCATTCGGAATTCGTGGTCCACGAGGTGCGTGCCGCGGTCGAGCGGAGCAGCCTCGACAAGGATCGGTTGATGCTGTGGGGGCGCAGACTGCTCGGTGAGGCCATCACCCAGGCCCAGTATGTGATGGCGCAGCGGGAAGACCTCGCCGACCTGGTCATTTCCGCGACCGGGGACCTGACGAACATCGCCGCGCTGTTCGACCGGATGCAGGTCGAGCACGCCAAACGGATGGCAGTGCTCGGACTGCACTAACCTGACGGAGACAGCTGTAGAGCCCTGAGATTTCGGAGGTCCACCGTGGAGGTCAAGATCGGTGTCGCGGACAGCCCGCGCGAACTCACCGTGGTCAGCGACCAGACGCCCGACGAGGTCGAGGCGCTGGTGACCACTGCCCTGGCCGGTGGCAAGGATGGTGTGTTCGCGCTCGTCGACGAGAAGGGACGCAAGCTCCTCGTCCAGGCCTCGCGCATCACCTACGTGGAGATCGGCCCAGCCGACATTCGCAAGGTCGGGTTCGCGGCCGGCTGATCGGTCGAGTCGGTACGAACGAAAGGGCCGGGGACGAGTCCCCGGCCCTTTCGTTGGTTCCAGCCCGTCTAGCGCAGTCGCAACTCCGGCTGCAGCGGCACGTGTTTGAGACCGGCCCAGGCCAGAGCGACGGTCGTGTCGACCGCGTCTTCTTTCGGGATCGGCCGTGCCGCCTCCAGCCAGTACCTCGCGGTGAACTGGCTGGTGCCGACGAGCCCGACCGCCAGGATGCGCGCCCGATACGGGTCGAGTCCCGAATCGTGGCTGACCAGATCGAACACTGCGTCGACACACGCCTCGGTGGCTTGCTCGACGCGGTGCGCGACCTGAGGTTCACCCATCAGGTCGGATTCGAAGACCAGCCGGAAGCCCTGGGAGTCGTTGTCGACGAAGTCGAAGTACGCCTGAACTGCGGCGCGTACTCGCTGTCGGTTGTCGGTCGTCGATCGAAGGGCTTGGCGGACGCTCGCGATGAGGATGTCGACGTAACTCTGCAGCACCGCACAGTACAACTCGAGTTTGCCGGGGAAATGCTGGTAGAGCACCGGTTTGCTGACTCCGGCGCATTCCGCGATCTCGTCCATTCCCGCGGCGTGGTAGCCCCGCGTCACGAAGACCTCACTCGCTGCGGCGAGAAGCTGAGCCCGACGTTCGTCGCGGGGCATGCGTGCGCCGCGCTTGACTCCGTTGCCCGAGCGGTTGCCCCGGCCGGACGTGCGGTCGGCGAGTTCGGTCATGTCGCTCCCAAATCTGCACAGTCGCCTGCGGTGACGGATTGCCCGGTGACGGGCGCCACTGCCGACGTCGATCGTCCTTGCAGATTACAGGCAGAGTGTCGTGCCGGTGTGTGCCGCCCTACCGCCGAGTATCCCCGCGTTCCGTGCCGAAGGCCGGGTACCGGAGCGACTTCACCGACGCCTGTGCACGGTGTGACATTCTGGCAGCCGTGACCGACCGAGGAGGATCGCGAGCCGCCGGCAGTGCAGCCGGTACACCGCAGACGCCGCAGCGGGAATCCGGGGAACCACCGAACCGGGCGTCACACCAGCCGCTACGCGCACAGTCGCACCAGCCGCTACGCGCACAGTGGGACCCGGTTGGTGGCGAGCGGACCTCCCGCAGGCCGCGGCCGGAGCGTGACACCCGTAAGCAGTCGCGGGTGGGTCGCTTCGTCGCGACCTACGGCTGGCGGGCATACGCGATCCCCGTCCTCGTTGCCGTCACCGTGTTCGTCGGGTGGGACGCCGTGCGCGCGGTGCCGACGCCGCAGCCCGACGAACCGGTCGCCGCGGACGGTGCGGGCGGTGCGCTCGCGGGCGAGATACCGCAGCCGGACGGGTTGTTCCCCGCCGGTGTCGGACCGGGTGCCGTTCCCGACGGCGGGCCGTTCACGGTGACCGGTGCAGGCACGTGGCATCTGGTGTCGGGCAGTAGCGAACAGGTCGGCGCCGGCGCGCGACAGGTCTTCACCTATACCGTCGAGGTCGAGGACGGAGTGGATGCGACCGGCTACGGCGGTGAAGCCGCATTCGGACGGATGGTCGACGAAACCCTTGCCAACCCGAAGAGTTGGACGACCAACCCCGACTTCGCGTTTCGTCGCATCGACGGCGGTGAACCCGATTTCCGGGTCTCGCTCACGTCGCAGATGAGTATCCGGCAGTACTGTGGCTTCGACATTCCGCTCGAAGGATCGTGTTACAACCCCGGGATCGACCGGGTGTTGCTCAACGAGGTCCGGTGGGTGCGCGGCGCCGTCGCATTCCAGGGCGACATCGGTTCCTACCGTCAGTACCTGATCAATCACGAGGTCGGTCACGCCATCGGGTTCGCCGGACATGAACCGTGCCGGAGTCAGGGTGGTCTCGCGCCGATCATGATGCAGCAGACGTTCGGGATTGCCAACGACGACATCGCACGCGTCGACCCCGGCGGAGTCGTGCCTGCCGACGGGCTGATCTGCCGATTCAACCCGTGGCCGTTTCCCCGGGGCTGAGTTCCCGCGTGGACATCCCGCGTGGACAATGAGGGACGTACCGCCGAGCGCGCCGAGGAGCCTGTCGTGACCGCATTACCACCGCTGGTGGAACCCGCCGCCGAACTGACTCGCGAGGACGTGGCGCGCTACAGCAGGCACCTGATCATCCCGAATGTCGGGGTCACCGGGCAGAAGCGATTGCGGAACGCGAAGGTGCTGTTCATCGGCGCGGGTGGACTCGGCTCTCCGGCCCTGCTGTATCTTGCCGCCGCCGGCGTCGGCACGATCGGCATCGTCGAGTTCGATGAGGTCGAGAGCTCCAACCTGCAGCGTCAGATCATCCACGGTCAGGCCGATGTCGGCCGGCCGAAGGGAGAGAGCGCACGAGAGGCCGTCGCCGGCGTCAATGTCACCGTCGACGTCCGCCTGCATCCGGTGCGTCTGGACGCCTCGAACGCTGTCGACTTGTTTCGCGACTACGACCTCATCGTGGACGGTACCGACAACTTCGCGACCCGCTACCTCGTCAACGATGCCGCGGTCCTTGCCGGGAAGCCCTATGTGTGGGGGTCGATCTTCAGGTTCGAGGGCCAGGTGTCGGTGTTCTGGGAGGACGCACCCGGCGGGGTGGGCCTGAATTATCGCGATCTGTATCCGGAAGCGCCGCCGCCTGGCATGGTGCCGTCCTGCGCCGAGGGCGGCGTTCTCGGTGTGCTGCCCGGCACCGTCGGCTGTATCATGGCGACGGAAGCGATCAAACTCATCACTGGGATCGGCGACACCTTGCTGGGCCGGCTGATGATCTACGACGCACTGTCGATGACGTTTCGTACGGTCACGCTGCGTCGTGATCCCGGGCGGGTTCCGGTCACCGAATTGATCGACTACGACGAGTTCTGCGGCACGGTTTCCGATGAGGGTATGTCTGTGGTATCCGAATCCTCGGTCACTGCAACGGAATTGAGCAAAATTCTCGAATCCGACCGCGATGTCGCCCTCATCGACGTTCGTGAGCCCGTCGAATGGGACATCGTGCACATCGATGGTGCCCGATTGATTCCGAAGGACCGCATCCTGTCCGGTGCGGCACTCGCGGAGCTTCCGCAGAACGTTCCGATCGTCGCGTACTGCAAGACCGGTGTCCGGTCCGCGGAGGTGCTCGCCGCGCTCGGGCGGGCCGGGTTCGCGGACGCGACCCACCTGCAGGGCGGTATCGTGGCGTGGGCACAGCAGGTCGACCCGACCCTGCCGCTGTACTGACCCTGCCGGGACGTTGCCGTGTGCTGACCGGACCGCGCGGTGCCGGTTGGATGCTGCGCTCGTCGACAACACTGCGCTCGTCGACAACACTGTGATCATCGACAACGGAGTGCCTTCCCTGATCGCACGGTGCACGGCGGTACCGTGAGCGTCGTGAGTTCACTCGAACCCCCGCAGCACGTGCGCTCCACGTTCGGCCTCCGCGATGCCGAGTCGGTACCGCTAGGTTCGGACTGGGACGGTGGCTGGCGATGCGGAGACGTGGTGCTCTCGCCGGTGGCGGATCATGCCCGCGCGGCGTGGTCTGCCAAGGTCCGCGAAACGCTCAGCGTCGACGGGCTGCGTCTGGCTCGTCCGGTTCGTTCCACCGACGGCCGGTATGTCGTGTCGGGGTGGCGTGCGGACACGTACATCGTCGGCACGTCCGAACCGCGGCACGACGAGGTGGTGTCGTTGTCGCTGCGCCTGCACACCGCGACCGCGAAACTCGAGCGGCCCCGATTTCTCATGCAGCCGCCGGTCGCGCCGTGGGCCGATGTCGATGTGTTCGTCGCCGCGGATCGCGCGGCCTGGGAGACCGTGCCGTTGCGGTCGGCTCGCGCCGCCGGAGCCCCGGAGGCCACCACGCCGGACGGGCGGACGAGCCTCGATCTCATCAATCAGCTCGCGACCTTCCGTAAGCCGGTGCACCTGCCGGACCAGTTGGTGCACGGCGACCTGTTCGGGACCGTCCTGTTCGCCGGTCGGGCCGCGCCCGGGCTGACCGACATCACCCCGTACTGGCGGCCGGCGACGTGGGCGGCGGCCGTCGCGGTTGTCGATGCGCTGTCGTGGGGCGGCGCCGACGACGCGCTACTCGGACGCTGGGACGACCTGCCGGATTGGCCGCAGATGCTGTTGCGGGCGGTGATGTTCCGCCTCGCCGTGCATGCGTTGCATCCGCGTTCGACCGAGGAGGCGTTTCCTGGACTGGCGCACACCTCGGATCTGGTGCGGCTGCTGCTGTAAGCCACTCCACACGCGGTCGTCGGCGCAGCCTATGGGTGACGAACTGCAGGTCACACGGCCCGTGGCCGCACCTCACGGGGTGCGCTGCCTTGGCGTGAGGATCTCTTGACGCGGCGGTCATCGCGGGCAGCACCGCGGCAACACCCGCTTCCTACCTTGGGTTCAACACGAATCGGAAGCGGGGTGGGCAAGGTGACTGTGGCAGTCGAAAATGAAACGCTGCGAGCGAAATTCGCGCGTAAGCACAACATCGAGCACTGGGACGCCGAGGACGTTCAGGCGTGGGAGTCCGGCAACAAGACCATCGCGAAGCGGAATCTGATCTGGTCGGTCGTTGCCGAGCACGTCGGCTTCTCGGTGTGGTCCATCTGGTCGGTCATGGTCTTGTTCATGCCCACCGATGTCTTCGGCATCGACGCCGCGGGCAAATTCTTCCTCGTTGCGGTGCCGACGCTGGTCGGCTCCCTTCTGCGCATCCCGTACACCGTCGCGACGGCGCGTTTCGGCGGTCGCAACTGGACGATCTTCAGCGCGCTGGTGCTGCTGGTGCCGCTGGTCGCGACGCTGTACTTGATGCTCAATCCCGGGCATTCGTACAGCACTTTCCTGCTGGTCGCCGCGATCGCCGGTGTCGGTGGTGGCAACTTCGCCTCGTCGATGACCAACATCAACGCCTTCTACCCGCAACGACTGAAGGGGTGGGCGCTCGGACTCAACGCCGGCGGCGGCAACATCGGTGTCCCGGTTGTTCAGCTCATCGGCCTGCTCGTCATCGCCACGGTCGGCAACACCGAACCGTGGATCGTGTGCGCCGTCTACCTGGTGTTGTGTGGTGTCGCAGCGGTCGGTGCGGCCCTGTTCATGGACAACATCGGCGGCCAGAAGGCAGACCTGCGGGCGATGGGCGCCGCCCTGAAGTTCCGTGACTCGTGGGTCGTGTCCTTCCTCTACATCGGCACGTTCGGTTCGTTCATCGGCTTCAGTTTCGCGTTCGGTCAGGTGTTGCAGATCAACTTCCTCGCCGGTGGTGACACACCGGCACAGGCCGCGCTGCACGCCGCGCAGATCGCGTTCATCGGGCCGCTGCTCGGTTCGATCTCCCGTCCGATCGGCGGCAAACTCGCCGACCGTGTCGGTGGTGGTCGCATCACGATGGTCACGTTCGCCGCGATGGCGTTGGCTGCGGGTGTCCTCATCGTCGCCGGTGTCCTCGACGACGCGGCTGCCGGCGCTCCGAGCGGCGGCATCATGGTCGCGTACGTCCTCGGGTTCATCGCACTGTTCCTGCTGTCCGGCCTGGGCAACGGTTCGGTATACAAGATGATCCCGTCGATTTTCGAGGCCAAGGCGCAGGGGTTGGACGGTCTCGACCGGGCCGCGAAGGCCGCGTGGTCGCGCACCATGTCCGGTGCGCTCATCGGATTCGCCGGTGCGGTCGGCGGACTCGGCGGGGTCGGCATCAACCTGGTGCTCCGCGCCTCCTACGCCGGTGAGGCGAAGTCCGCGACGATGGCCTTCTGGGTCTTCGGCGGCTTCTACCTGGTGTGCATCGCGGTCACCTGGCTGGTGTTCCTGCGGACTCCGCGCACTGTGCCCGCCACCGACACCGCCGACATCACTGAGAACACCGAGAACACCGAGAACACCGAGAACACCGAGAACACCGAGACGGACCGTCCTACGGTCCCCGTCGTCTGACGCCGCATTCCGGCACCGATTCACCCTGCACGAGAGAAAGCGAAATCCCATGAGCCGCAAGAACGTTGTCGTCGTCGGACACGGAATGGTCGGACACCGCTTCGTCGAAGCGCTGCGTGCCCGTGACGAGCACGACGTGTGGTCGGTGACGGTGCTGAGCGAGGAGACGCAGCCCGCCTACGACCGCGTCGGATTGTCCTCGTACGTCGGCTCGTGGGATCCGAAGGAACTCGCGCTCGCCGGCAACACCTACGACGGTGACGGCCTCGTCGATCTGCGGCTCGGGACCCGTGCGGCGTCGGTGGACCGCGACGCCCGCACCGTCACCACCGACACCGGCGAGGTCATCGGATACGACGCGCTGGTACTGGCCACCGGCTCGTACCCGTTCGTGCCGCCGATCCCCGGCAAGGACCTGCCCGGCACGTTCGTCTACCGCACCCTCGACGACCTCGACGGAATCCGGGCAGCCGCCGACGCTGCCGGCCCCGGTGCCGTCGGTGTCGTCGTCGGTGGTGGCCTGCTCGGCCTCGAGGCCGCCAATGCTCTCAAACTCATGGGGATGACGCCGCACGTCGTCGAGTTCGCGCCGCGGCTGATGCCGTTGCAGGTCGACGAGGGCGGCGGAAACGTCCTCGCCCGACTGGTGACCGATCTCGGTCTGACCGTGCACACCGGGGTCGGCACCTCCGCGATCGCCGAGGGACCCGACGGTCTGCAGGTCGAACTGTCCGACGGCACCACCATCGACGCCGCCGTGCTGGTGTTCTCCGCGGGTGTCCGGCCGCAGGACCGGATCGCCCGTGACATCGGCCTCGAGGTCGGCGCCCGCGGCGGCATCCTCACCGACCTCGCGTGCCGCAGTGTCACCGACGACACCGTCTATGCGATCGGTGAGTGCGCCGCCGTCGACGGCACCTGCTACGGGTTGGTCGCTCCCGGCTACAGCACGGCCGAGGTCGTCGTGGATCGGTTGCTCGACGGCGACGCCGAGTTCCCCGGCGCCGACCTGTCCACGAAGCTCAAGTTGCTCGGTGTCGACGTCGCCAGTTTCGGTGACGCACATGCCGCCTCGCCGGGCGCGCTCGAGGTCGTGCTGTCCGACGCGGCGAAGGGAACCTACGCCAAGCTCGTCGTCTCCGACGACGCGAAGATCCTCCTCGGTGGCATCCTCGTCGGCGATGCGTCCGCGTACGGTTCGCTGCGCCCGCTCGTCGGACGTGAACTGCCCGGCGACCCTGCGGCGCTGATCTCCCCGGCCGGTGAGAAGCCGGGTGCGGGATCACTGCCCGACGACGCCGAGGTGTGCTCGTGCAACGGCGTCACCAAGGGTGCGATCTGCGGTGCGATCGCAGGCGGTGCGTGCGATATCGCCCAGATCAAGGCGTGCACCAACGCGGGCACCACCTGCGGTGGCTGCCTCCCGACCATCAAGCAACTCCTCGCCTCGTCCGGTGTCGTGCTCAGCAAGGCGCTGTGTGAGCACTTCGAGCAGTCCCGCGCGGAACTGTTCGAGATCGTCCGGGCCACCGGAACCCGGACGTTCTCGGCACTGATTTCCAAGTACGGCAAGGGAACCGGCTGCGACATCTGCAAGCCGGTGGTCGCCTCGATCCTCGCCTCCACCGATTCGGATCACATCCTGCACCGCCAGCAGGCCGGTCTGCAGGACACCAACGACCACTTCCTCGCGAACATCCAGAAGAACGGCACCTATTCGGTGGTGCCGCGGATGCCCGGCGGGGAATGCACCCCCGAGCAGCTCATCGTGATCGGTGAGGTGGCCCGCGACTTCGGCCTGTACGTGAAGATGACCGGCGGCCAGCGGATCGACATGTTCGGCGCGCGAGTCGAGCAGTTGCCGTTGATCTGGCAGCGACTCGTCGACGCAGGCATGGAATCCGGTCAGGCGTACGGAAAGTCGCTGCGCACGGTGAAGAGTTGCGTCGGTTCGACGTGGTGCCGGTACGGGGTGCAGGATTCGGTGGGGATGGCCGTCGACCTGGAAATGCGCTATCGCGGCCTGCGCTCACCCCACAAGATCAAGTTCGGTGTGTCCGGATGCGCCCGTGAATGCGCCGAGGCCCGCGGCAAGGACGTCGGAATCATCGCCACCGAGAGCGGCTGGAACCTGTACGTCTGCGGCAACGGCGGCCAATCGCCCAAACACGCGGTGCTGCTCGCCGGTGGACTCGACGACGACACTCTCGTCAAATACATCGACCGGTTCCTGATGTTCTACATCCGCACCGCGGACCGGCTACAGCGGACCGCGCCGTGGCTCGACGCGATGGACGGTGGTCTCGACCACCTTCGCGACGTCGTGTGCGAAGACAGCCTCGGTATCGCCGCCGAACTCGAGGCCACGATGGCCAAGCACGTCGAGGGCTACCGCGACGAATGGGCCGGCGTGCTCGAGGACCCCGAGAAGCTCGCCCGGTTCGTCTCGTTCGTGAACGCCCCCGACGAGGCCGACCCGACAGTCCAGTTCGACGATTCCGGTAGGCGTAAGGTCCCGGTCCTGGTCGGCATGCCCGCTTACCGGCCGGGAATCTCCGGGTAACCGGCCGGAAACACCGGACCCGGATGATTTCAGCAGTACTTTTCGAGGGAGGACCAATGACCGTCACCGACACTCAGGGTGCAGGCGGAACGACGCGCGACAGCGTGTTCGACGGACGCCTGGAATGGACGTCGGCATGCCCGCTCAGTCGGCTCGTACCCGGCTGCGGAGTCGCAGTGCTCCTGCGCGGAGGTGAGCAGGTGGCCCTGTTCCTCCTCGACGACGGCACGCTGCGAGCGGTCGGCAACATGGATCCGTTCGGGAACGCCGCGGTGATGTCGCGGGGACTTGTCGGCGACCGTTCCGGGGAACCGACCATCGCATCCCCGCTGCTCAAGCAGGTGTTCTCGCTCAACGACGGTCGCTGCCTCGACAACCCGGATGCGTCGCTGCCCGTGTACGACGTACGGGTGTGGGCCGGCGTGGTGCAGATCCACAGCAAGCGGGCACCGGGCGACACCGGTGTGCTTTCGTGAGCGACGGCACCGAGCCGTTGCGGGGATTCACCATCGGCGTGACCGCGTCGCGCCGCGCGGAGGAATTCGCGACACTGCTCACCCGGCGGGGCGCGGAGGTCGTGCTCGCCCCGGCGATCCGCATCATTCCGCTCGCCGACGACGCCGAACTCGAGCGCGCCACCCGCGACGTCATCGCGACGCCGCCGGACATCACCGTCGCCACCACGGCGATCGGGTTCCGCGGCTGGGTCGGCGCGGCCGAGGGCTGGGGCCTGTCCGAGGAACTCACCGGCGCGCTCGCCGCGAGCCGGATCCTGGCACGCGGCCCCAAGGTGACCGGTGCGATCCGCGCCGCCGAACTGCGTGAGGAGTGGTCGCCCGCGTCGGAGTCGTCGGCGGAGGTGCTGACACATCTGCTGGCGGAAGGCGTCGACGGGCTGCGCATCGCGGTGCAGTTGCACGGCGAACGCACCGAGTGGGAACCCGGCGCCGATCTGTGTGAGGAACTGCGCGCCGCCGGCGCGGACGTCGTCGAGATTCCCGTCTATCGGTGGACCCCACCCGATGA
This sequence comes from Rhodococcus sp. (in: high G+C Gram-positive bacteria), assembly GCF_049299235.1. GTDB lineage: Bacteria > Actinomycetota > Actinomycetes > Mycobacteriales > Mycobacteriaceae > Rhodococcus. The sequence goes on from NZ_JBAQXC010000197.1 coordinate 12,206, forward strand.
TCCGACCACGTTGGACCGGCTCATCGAGCAGATCGCCGACTACGGGATCGACGCGGTCAGCTTCACCAGCGCACCGGCGGTCGCGTCGATGCTGATGCGGGCCAAGCAGACCGGAATGCTCGAACTGATGCTGCGTGCGTTGCGCACCGGGGTGACCGCGGTGTGTGTCGGCCCGGTCACGGCGGCGCCGCTCGTCGAACTCGAAGTGCCGGTCACCATGCCGGCCCGGGCCCGGCTCGGTTCCCTGGCCCGGCACCTCGCCGAAGAACTGCCCCGCCGTGCCGTACGGATCACGGCAGGCGGGCATGTGCTGGGCATGCGCGGCCGGTGCGTCATCGTCGACGACGACAAGCGCTGCCTCGCCCCGGCGGGAATGGCCCTGCTCCGCACGCTCGCGTCCCGTCCCGGACGGGTCGTCGCGCGCGAAGAACTGCTCGCTGCCCTGCCCGGCGGTGGGGGAGACACCCACGCCGTCGAGACCGCGGTGGCGCGACTGCGCTCGTCGCTCGGTGCACCCACGATCGTGCAGACCGTCGTCAAGCGGGGTTATCGCCTCGCCGTCGAGCCGGAGGATGTGCTGTGATGCCGCAGTCGACCATGTCCAGACCACAGTTGTTGCTCGTCGCGCACGGCACCCGCAATCCGCGTGGAGTCGACATGATCGCCTCGCTCGCCGACGCCGTTTCCGACCGGGTCGGACCCACCCGTGTCGCGTTCGTCGACGTGCTCGGACCGTCCCCCGCGGAGGTCCTGCGCGACTCGGCCCGCCCGACCGTGCTGGTACCCGCGTTCCTCGCGTCCGGCTACCACGTGCACAGCGACGTCCCGCAGGAGGTCGCGGCGAGCGGACACACCTCGGTGTCGGTGACCCGCGCCCTCGGCCCCGATCCGATCCTCGCGCGGGTGCTGGTGCGGCGACTCGACACCGCGGGGTGGCGTCCCGGTGACGCGGTGGTCCTCGCCGCGGCAGGTTCGTCCGATCCGCGGGCCCTGCGCGATGTGCGCGCCGCCGCCCGCATGCTGTCCTCGCTGGTGCGCACCACGGTGCGCATCGCCTACGTCGCGACCGGGTCGCCTCGGGTGCCCGAAGTCGTGGCCACCTTGCGGGCGCAGGGGGCCCGCAGGGTGTTCATCGCGTCCTATCTGCTCGCGGACGGTCTGTTCCACGCTCGTCTCGCCGATGCGGGAGCCGACGGGGTGGCCGCGCCGCTCGGCGTCACCGACGGCATCGTCGATCTCGTCGCCCAGCGCTACCGGGAGGGTACGCGGCTGGCCCCGGTGTGCCTTTTGGGCGGCCAGGGCCGCCAATAGTGCACACCGCTCGAGCCACGGCCGCCGATCACATCCGGGGCAGCGGCAGGATCTCGACGAGATCGCCGTCGGTGGCACCGGGCGGAACCAACGCGATCGCCTGCCGGCCGATCAGCCCGGCGAGATGCGCGGTCCTGATCGTGTTGTCGCACAGCCATGTTCCATCGGCGCGTTGTCGTGCGGGCAGCAGCCGGGTCACATCGCCGACCACGTCGGAGGCGTTCGCGAGCGGTGCGGTCCACGGCACCGACGGAGTGCGGCAGGTACGGCCGTCGATCACCGCGGGCAGAATCACCAGCAGCGTCGAGACCGCCGCGACGGGATTGCCGGGCAATCCCAGTACCGCCCGGCCGTCCGGAAGCACCGCCGCGACCTGGGACCCGCCCGGCTTGCACCGGACCCGTTCGACGGCGACGTGCGCCCCGGCGCGGGCCAGTGCGCCGCGCAATTGATCGGCGGCACCACCGCCGGTCGCGCCGACGACGACGATCGCGTCCGCATCCGTGGATTCACGCAGCAGCAGATCGAAACCGTCGTCGGTGTCGCGCAGATGCGTCTCACTCACCGGGTCGGCGCCGCACCACCGAACGAACCGTCCCAGCACCGGCC
>NZ_JBAQXC010000198.1:0-2944 GCF_049299235.1 Rhodococcus sp. (in: high G+C Gram-positive bacteria)
GCGCGTACCGGACCCGACGCCGGACCGGAAGCGAATCACCGCCCTCGCCCGGGCCGATGCCGACGCACGCCGCGCTGCCGCCGCCGAACTCGCCGCCGCCGGCGACCTGAACGGTACGACCGTCTCCGCCACCGCGCGTGAACTCCTGCTGGACCGGCTCGCGGCGCTGCTCGCGCAGCACCGCACCCTGGACACCGCGGTACGCATCCACGACAGCGACCTCGGGTTGTGCCTGCATGCCGCGCCCGGGTCGGACACCGTGGTGCACGGCCCGGACGGAGATCTGACGGTGCACGGGGTCCTACTGCGGGCAACGATCGTGGATTCATGGCAGGTGAGCGCACGGTGACGACCGGTACCGGAACTGCCGCGCAGGACGCGGCGGGACGACGTGATGCGGCCCGCGCCCTGTTGCAGCAACCGATCCTCACCGTCGGACGCGACCCGGACACCCTGGCACTGGTCCGCAGGCATGCCACCGCACTGCGCACAATGTTCACGACGCACCTCGGCTACACCCTCGTCGTGGAGTCGACGTTCGCACGTCTGGTCAAGGCCGCCCCGGCCGCGGCGTCACCGCCGCGTCCGCTGCTGCGCGACGGCGGCGAACCGTTCGGCGCTACAACCTATGCGCATCTCGCGCTGGTGTGCGCGGCGCTGCTCGCTCCGGGCATCGGCGAGCACGTACTCATCTCGGCCCTGGCGGACCAGGTGCGCGCGGACGCGACCGCACTCGGGATCGCCGGGTCCGATCCGGTCGCGGACCGGCGGCAGTTGGTGGCCGCGCTGCGGGTGCTGCAGGACTGGGGTGTGGTGATCGACGATGCCGGAGTCGTCGAGGGCCGGGCCACCGGTGACCGCGACGACGGGGTGGTGGACGTGCACCGTCCGCTCCTGAACCAAGTGTTCGCGCCGACACCGGCGGACCCGCCGAGTGCGCAGGTTGCGGCGCGGGTGCGCCTGTACCGCAGGCTCGTCGAGGACCCGGTCGTCGCCCGCGACGACCTCGACCCGGACGAACTCGACGAGTTGCACCGCGACCGGGTCGGATTGGCGCACCGACTCGACGAGGACTTCGGTCTCACCCTCGAGGTTCGCACCGAAGGCGCACTCGCCTACGACGCGGACGGCACCCTCACCGATCTACCGTTCCCCGGAGCAGGAACCTTGAAACAAGCCGCATTGCTCCTCATTTCAACACTTCTCGAAGACCATGAGCCGACCCGGGGCGCGACCCTGCGCATCCCCGCCGACGCGGTGGACGCGGCCATCGGGAATCTGGTGTCCACCCACGCGCAGAGCTGGCGAACACGGTACGTGCGCGACCCGGACACCTTGCGCCACGAGATCACCGAACTGCTGATCGGTTTGCAGCTCGCCCACACCGACGGCGACGAACTCGTGTTGTACGCCCCGGCTGCCCGCTACCGGCCCACCGCCACCGAAAGACCCACCGCCACCGAAAGACCCGTGCTATGACATCTCTCCCGCCCGAAGGGCAGGAGATTCCCGGCTCAGACCGCAACCGCACCACCCCGGAAGAGGTGATCCGCATGACCCGAACCTCGGACTCGATCGTTTCGGCCCATCGCGACCGACGGTGGCGACTCTCCCGCGCCGGCATCGTCAACGTCTGGCACTATCTGGACACCGAATTCACACTGTCGGGCGGTCGGCTGATCCTGCGCGGCACCAACGGCTCCGGCAAGTCCCGCGCACTCGAGATGCTACTGCCGTATCTACTCGACGGCGACCGCAAACGCATGGACGCAACCGGTGCGGGCAAGGTGAACCTCGACGAACTGATGCGCATCGGCGCCGTCGACCAAGACAACCGAGTCGGCTATCTGTGGCTTGAACTTTCCTGCCCCGAAGGATATTTCACGATCGGCGCGCATATCCGCTACAGTGCCGCCGCGCACCGCAGCGAGGTGCACTTCTTCACCACCGGGCTGCGCGTCGGCCACGACCTGACGTTGGTGGACGAACATCGGATGCCGCTTTCACGCGACGACCTGATCGCCGCAGTCGGCGCCGACCGGGTCACCCGCAGCTCCGAGGAACACCGCGACACGGTCCGCGCCGATGTGTTCGGCCTGCGCGGCGAATCCGGACGCGACCGGTACGCCGGGCTGCTGCAACTGCTGCACACACTGCGCTCCCCCGATGTCGGCAACCGCATCGACGAGGGACGCCTGCCGCAGATCCTGTCCGACGCATTACCGCCGCTGAGCGAGAACCTGCTCACCACCGCCGGCGACCGACTCGACGGTCTCGCCGACACACGCAGCACCCAGGAACATCTCGAGAAGTCCCAGGAACACCTCGCCCGGTTCCACCGCGTGTACCGCCGCTACGCGACAGACGTGCTACGCGAGGCCGCCGACGTCGCGATTCGAGCAGCCGGACGAGTGTCGGCGACGATCACCGAACTCGCCGACGCCGACGCCGACACCGCCGACCTGGAAGCGCAATCCGCCGCGGCCGATACCCGACTGCGCGAACGTCTCGACCAACTCGACGAGCTCGAGCGCGCCGTACGCGGGCTCGAGTCGCGCCCACTGTTCCGTGACGCGGACGATCTCGCACAGCGCCGCGCGGCCGTCACCGCCCTCGCCGACGCCGCGGAGCAGGCACTCGACAGTGCCGAGCTGACCCGGCGCCACGAACAGGTCGACGCCGACATCGCGACAGAACACGCCGACGAGCTCACCGCCGCGGTGTCCCGGACCGCCGAACTACTGGCAGGCACGAAGGCACAACTGGCCGCGGCCTCGATGCCGCACATCACATTGCCGACCGAACTGCTGCTGCACACCGACACCGCGCCCCTGCACATGGAACCGGTCCGCACCGGCCGCGACGCCACGCCGACCGCGCAGGCGCGGCCCACGGTCGCGCACCTGAGGTTGCGCCCCGACGATCTCACGGCCGCCCACGACGC
>NZ_JBAQXC010000199.1:0-2275 GCF_049299235.1 Rhodococcus sp. (in: high G+C Gram-positive bacteria)
GACCCGTCGCGCCCGCCCGCCGATGGACGTGAACGCCGGCCGCGGCTTCGCGTTCGTCGATCACCTCGGAGTCGTGTATCCGAGCGGTTTCCTGCCGGTCCCGGCGGGGTCGGTGCGTGAGCAGCGCTTCGACGACATCTACCGCACCGCGCCGGTGATGCGGGCGTTGCGTGCACCCGACGGCTTCGGTGGGAAGTGCGGGCGGTGCGAGTTCCGGCAAGTGTGCGGTGGGTCGCGTTCGCACGCGTTCGCCGTCACCGGTGATCCGCTGGCGGCCGACCCGGCGTGCGTCTACGAGCCGCCGTCGGCACTCGACTGAGCGGGATCCTCCGCGATGGCCGGTGTTCGCGCCGGCCCGGTCAGCGCCGCATCGACCGCGGCGATGTCCGCGAAGGTGACCGACTCCAGGCTGTCGAGGAAGGAACTCTGCGCCACCGACCAGTACCGGTGGACAGCGCACTCCCGCGCCCACCCGCAGGGTCTGCGCTCGAGGATGCATCGAGGAGGCTCGCTGTCGGACTCGACCGCGTCGATCACCTCGAGCAGACTGATCGAGGCGGCCGGGCGGGCCAGGTGGTAACCGCCGCGCGGTCCGGCAACCGAGTCGACCACCCCGGCGGTGACCAGACGCGCGAGGATCTGCGGCAGGTAGCTGAGCGGAATCGACATCTCGTCGGCGATGGCGCGGGTCTTGCGGCGGGGCGAGTCGTCGGCCGCTGTGGCGGCACGGGCCAAGGCGACTACGGCGCGGACGGCGTAGTCGCCCCGCCTTCCCAGGTGCACGCGCATGCGCCGAACGTACCGCGGGGTGGTGTGTGCCTGGCGCGGCGCGTACCCAGGGCGTGCGTCAGTGCGGTGTGTGTCAGTGCGGTGTGTGTCAGTACACCGGCCCGGTGTACTTCTCGCCGGGACCCTTGCCGGGCTCGTCGGGGTGCGCAGAGGCTTCGCGGAACGCCTTCTGCAGTGCCTGCAGGCCCTCTCGGATGGGTCCGGCGTGCGGCCCGAGGTATTCGACGGATGCGGTGACCAGGCCGGCGAGCGCGGTGATCACACGACGCGCTTCGTCCAGGTCCAGATGGTCGCTGTTGTCGGGGTTCTCGTCGGCCAAGCCGAGTTTTTCGGCGGCGGAACTCATCAGCATGACCGCGGCGCGGCTGATCACTTCCACTGCCGGGATCTCGGCCAGGTCGCGAACGTCGTCGGTGGGTGTTTCGGGGGTTTCGGTCATGGCGTCGAGCATCCCACTTCAGTTGTCGTGGACCGCTCGCGGGGCGGGCGCGCGGGCGCACGATTCGATCCTCACATGCGGATTTGCTACTGTGGACGACACGACCGCCCGCGTGGATGACATGTGGGCAGCAAAGTGGAGTCCGACTCCCACCTCTGGCGGCACATCGTTGCAGCTCAGTGGTCCGGTCCGCTCTCGCGCCTCCGGCGCGGTGGGCATCTCGCCCTTCGGGCGGGCGATGGATGAGCAGCCCCGGCTGCCGATTCATCGGACCGGTCGGTAATCGGACCCCGCGTGGCGCACGTGCCGCCACAGCGGGGTCTTTTCGTCGAGGAGCGCAGGGCCCGCGTGCTGCGGTGCGGTCACCAGACCACACCGCTCTACCTAGGAGGCCCCATCAGCGCTGAGACTCGCATCAACGAGCGCATCCGAGTTCCCGAGGTCCGGCTCGTCGGACCGGGCGGCGAACAGGTCGGAATCGTGCGTGTTGAAGATGCACTCCGCCTGGCATACGACGCCGACCTCGATCTGGTTGAGGTGGCCCCTGACGCCCGTCCGCCGGTCTGCAAGATCATGGACTACGGCAAGTTCAAGTACGAGGCCGCGCAGAAGGCGCGCGAATCGCGCAAGAACCAGCAGCTGACCGTGATCAAGGAGCAGAAGCTCCGGCCGAAGATCGACGATCACGACTACGAGACCAAGAAGCGCAACGTCGTTCGCTTCCTCGAAGCCGGATCCAAGGTCAAGGTCACCATCATGTTCCGTGGCCGCGAGCAGTCGCGCCCGGAACTCGGCTTCCGGTTGCTGCAACGTCTGGGCGCCGACGTCGCCGACCTCGGCTTCATCGAAACCTCCGCCAAGCAAGACGGCCGCAACATGACCATGGTGCTGGCCCCGCACAAGGGCGCGAAGACCCGCGTGAAGGCCCAGGAAGCGGTCCAGGCGAACACCGCCAAGCCCGCGCCGGCTGCTCCCGCGCCGGCTGCTCCCGCGCCGGCTGCGCCTGCGCCCGCCGCCGAGCAGCAGGGCGACGCACAGACCAGCTAG
>NZ_JBAQXC010000200.1:0-18458 GCF_049299235.1 Rhodococcus sp. (in: high G+C Gram-positive bacteria)
GGGGGCCGTCGATGTGTCGGACACTGCGATCCGGGACGTCAGGCGCTCTTGTCGCGACGTTCGCGGTCCGTCTTGCGCGGCACGATCGTCGGCAACACGTTGTCGGTGACGGTCTCCGCGGTGACCACGACCTTCTCCACGTCGTCGCGGCTGGGGATGTCGTACATCACCGGCAGGAGAACTTCCTCCATGATCGCGCGCAGACCGCGGGCGCCGGTACCGCGGAGGATGGCCTGATCCGCGACCGCTTCCAGACCGTCGGTGGTGAACTCGAGTTCCACGCCGTCCATCTCGAACAAACGCACATATTGCTTGACGAGTGCGTTCTTCGGCTCGGACAGGATCTGCACCAGCGATTCCTTGTCGAGGTTCGTCACCGACGCCACGACAGGCAACCGACCGATGAACTCGGGGATCAGACCGAACTTGATCAGATCTTCCGGCATGACCTCGGAGAAGTGATCGGTGGTGTCGATCTCCGCCTTCGAACGCACCTCGGCGCCGAATCCGATACCGCGCTTGCCGACGCGGTCGGAGACGATTCGCTCGAGCCCGGCGAAGGCACCCGCGACGATGAACAGCACGTTGGTGGTGTCGATCTGGATGAATTCCTGGTGCGGATGCTTGCGACCGCCCTGCGGAGGCACCGATGCCTGTGTGCCCTCGAGGATCTTCAGCAGCGCCTGCTGCACGCCCTCACCGGACACATCCCGGGTGATCGACGGATTCTCGCTCTTGCGGGCGATCTTGTCGACCTCGTCGATGTAGATGATGCCGGTCTCGGCGCGCTTGACGTCGTAGTCCGCGGCCTGGATCAGCTTGAGCAGGATGTTCTCGACGTCCTCGCCGACGTAGCCGGCTTCGGTGAGGGCAGTCGCGTCGGCGATCGCGAACGGCACGTTCAGCATCTTCGCCAGGGTCTGGGCAAGGTAGGTCTTGCCGCAACCCGTGGGGCCGAGCAACAAGATGTTGGACTTGGCGAGTTCGACGGTCTCACCGCGCGCGTCGCGCGTCTTGTCGCCAGCCTGGATGCGCTTGTAGTGGTTGTAGACCGCAACGGCGAGAGTCCGTTTCGCCGGATCCTGCCCGATCACGTAGTTGTCGAGGAACTCCCGGATCTCCGCGGGCTTGGGCAACTCGTCGAGTTTGACCTCGCTCGATTCGGCGAGTTCCTCCTCGATGATCTCGTTGCACAAGTCGATGCACTCGTCGCAGATGTAGACACCGGGGCCCGCAATGAGCTTTTTGACCTGCTTCTGGCTCTTTCCGCAGAACGAGCACTTGAGAAGGTCTCCGCCGTCACCGATACGTGCCATCTGTCAGGTCCCTACTTCCTCGTGTGCGTGCACCGAACTCCGAAACCGCCGACAACGCCGGTCCGGCGAGCGCGCCCTTGGGTCGACCGTACCCGGAGAGCACTACGCAGGTCGACCGGTTCTCCGGGTTTCGAACGTCATATTTGCGTGCCGTGACGGATGCCCGGCCCGGACCGTGTGGACCGGCCCGGTCCGGAACTGCCGCCGGCAGCGATCCCGTACCGGGCCGTCGCGGTCACTTCCACTTCTGGATCGCGGCTACTTCTGTGTCGCGGCTACTTCTGTGTCGCGGCTACTTCTGTGCCGAGAGTTTGCGGTACTCGAGCACGTTGTCGATCAGACCGTACTCGACAGCTTCGGCGGCGGTGAGGATCTTGTCGCGGTCGGTGTCCTTGCGGATCTGCTCGGCGTCCTTGCCCGTGTGCCTGGCGAGGGTGGTCTCCATGAGGCGACGCATGCGCTCGATCTCGGCGGCCTGGATCTCCAGGTCGGAAACCTGGCCCTGGATGCCACCGGTCGCGGGCTGATGGATCAGCACGCGGGCGTTCGGCAACGCCAGCCGCTTACCCGGGGTGCCCGCGGCGAGCAGCACGGCCGCCGCCGACGCCGCCTGACCGAGGCACACGGTGGTGATGTCGGCGCGCACGTACTGCATGGTGTCGTAGATCGCCATCAGGGAGGTAAACGAACCACCGGGCGAGTTGATGTACATGGTGATGTCGCGGTCCGGGTCGAGGGACTCGAGCACCAGCAGCTGCGCCATGACGTCGTTGGCCGATGCGTCGTCGACCTGCACCCCGAGGAAGATGATGCGTTCCTCGAACAGCTTGTTGTACGGGTTGGATTCCTTGACGCCGTAGCTCGAATGCTCGATGAACGACGGCAGGATGTAACGCGAGGAGGGGCCTGCCGGAGCGGCTCCGCCCAGAGCGCGGGGGTCGAAAAGGTTGGTCATCGCTTCTCCAAGAAGTTCGTGATGCGTGGGACGGATCTCGTCGGGTTCGGCCTAGTTGCCGGTGCCACCGGCCTGCGTGGCCCGGGACACGACGTGGTCGACGAACCCGTATTCGAGCGCCTCGGCCGCGGTGAACCAACGGTCGCGGTCGGAGTCGATGGTGATCTGCTCGACCGTCTGACCGGTGTGCTCGGCGATGAGCGCGGCCATCTCCCGCTTGGTGTGCGCGAACTGCTCGGCCATGATCGCGATGTCGCTGGCCGTACCACCGATACCCGCCGACGGCTGATGCATCATGATCCGGGCGTGCGGCAGGGCGTACCGCTTGCCCTTGGTGCCTGCCGAGAGCAGGAACTGCCCCATCGACGCGGCCAGGCCCATGCCGAACGTGGCGACATCGCACTCGACGAACTTCATGGTGTCGAAGATCGCCATGCCCGCGGACACCGAACCGCCCGGCGAGTTGATGTACAGGGAGATGTCGCGCGACGGGTCCTCCGCCGCGAGCAAGAGGATCTGCGCGCACAGCTTGTTGGCGATGTCGTCGTCAACCTGGGTGCCGAGGAAGATGATCCGCTCGCGGAGCAGGCGTTCGTACACCGAGTCGCTGAGGTTCAGCCCACCGGTGGCCGAGGTCATCGTCGGACCGCTGGATGTCGCCGGATTCTGAGGAGTCACGGGTACCTGCCTTCTCGTCAATCGTGGATTGCTGACACAGACACTAACGAAATTGGGGCGGCACCGGATGCCCGGTGCCGCCCCAATTCGCTTACAGCAGAACGATCCGCGTGAACTACTCGGCGGATTCGTCGGCCGCGGACTTGTCTTCGGCGTCCTCGTCGGTCTTCGAACCGAACATCGACTCGGTGTCGACGGTGGCGCCGGTGGTGTCGGTGACGGCGGCCTGGTTCACCACGCTGCCGAGCGCCTTACCACGACGAACGTCCGCGAAGATCGCACCGAGCTGGTTGGCCTGGCTGATCTGCTGAATGAACTGCTCGGGCGGAATGCCGTAGCGCTGCGCCTGGAAGAAGATGCGCTCGGTGAGCTCCTGCTGCTCGACCGTGGTGCCCTCGGCCTCGGCGATCGCATCCAGCAGCAGCTGCGTCTTGACGGCCCGTTCAGCGGACTCGCGGGCGTCGGTGTCGAACTCCTCGCGGCTCGACCCCTGCTCCTCGAGCAGCTCGTTGAACTTGGTCTCGTCGTGGTCGAGGCCGTGAATGGCGTCGTGCAGCGCACCGTCGACCTCGGCCTGCACCACGGCCTCGGGCAGCGGAATCTCGACGGTCTCGAGCAGTGTCTCGAGGATCTTGTCGCGGATCTCACCGGCCTGCTCGACCTGCTTGACACGCTCGACCCGCTCACGCAGATCGGCCTTCAACTCGTCGAGGGTGTCGAACTCGCTCGCGAGCTGCGCGAAGTCGTCGTCCTCGGCGGGGAGCTCGCGCTCCTTGACGGAGTTCACCGTGACGGTGACCACCGCTTCCTTGTCGGCGAACTCACCGGCGACGAGCGTCGAGGTGAAGTCCTTCGAGCCGCCGGCTTCGAGACCGATGACCGCCTCGTCGAGTCCTTCGATGAGCTGACCGGAACCGACCTCGTGGGACAGCCCCTCGGTCGCGGCCTCCGGGACAGCCTCGCCGTCGACGGTCGCCGACAGGTCGATGGAGACGAAGTCGCCGTCCTGCACGGCCCGCTCGACGCCCGTCAGGGTGCCGAAACGCTGACGCAGCGACAGGAGCTGCTCGGCGACGTCCTCATCGGAGATCTCGACGGGATCGACGGTGACGGCGAGACCGGAGAAGTCGGGGAGGGCGATCTCGGGGCGGACATCGACCTCGGCGGTGAACGCGAGCTCGACGTTGTCCTCGATCTTGGTGAGCTCGATCTCGGGCTGACCGATGACCTTGACGTCGTTGGCGGTCACTGCCTCGCTGTAGCGGGGGCCGATCGCGTCGTTGACGACCTGTTCGAGAACGGCACCGCGGCCGACACGGGCCTCGAGGAGCTTGCGGGGAGCCTTCCCGGGGCGGAAGCCGGGCAGACGGATCTGGCCGGCGAGGGCCTGGAATGCGCGGTCGAAATCAGGCGCGAGTTCCTCGAAGGGCACCTCAACGTTGATACGGACTCGCGTCGGGCTGAGCTGCTCGACGGTGCTCTTCACGGAAATGCTCCTTCTGTGTCGTGCTCTGTGTTGTCGTTCTCTGCATCACGGTCGTTCCACCGCGGGCGCCGATGCTCCGCCGCCATTCGATCTGGTCGGGATGACAGGATTCGAACCTGCGACCCTCCGCTCCCAAAGCGGATGCGCTACCAAGCTGCGCCACATCCCGTTGTCCAACCGGCCCCCAACAGACTGCCCGAGGACCCGCTGACGAATCCTACGGCCCCCCGATTATGAAATCCAAAGCGAGGTTCGGTACAGTCGCATCCGGCAGCGACCGAGACGGCGATCCCGGCAGAAGTCGCTGGCTTGTGGGGATGTAGCTCAATGGTAGAGCCCCAGTCTTCCAAACTGGCTACGCGGGTTCGATTCCCGTCATCCCCTCCATGGGAGCTCACGCCCGTCACCACATGCGGTGACGGGCGTGTAGTCGTATCCCTCGTCCCGAGACCCGGTCACCGTTTCGACTCGAAACGGTCATCACACCGAGATCGAACGCGCTCGGCCGGGAGCGGTATGAGACCGTTCCGATCATGAACGACGCCGCCGGTGGTCCCGACGCACCTCCGGAGCACACAGCACCCCCGCAGAACACAGAACCCCCGGAGCACACCGCGATGCGGTCGACGATCGTCGCTGCCGTCCTGCTCGACGCCTCCCCCGACTGGGATCGTGTCGGCGAGATCCTCGCCGGGGGCACGCTGGAGGCACCCGCGTTCCGGCACCGCGTCGTCGACGTCCCGTTCGGTCTCGCCCCACCGCGGTGGGCAGGTGAACACGGCTCGGACCTGCCGTGGCAACTCGACCGGGTGACCCTGCCCGCCTCCACCACCTTCGACGACGTCCTCGAGTACGCCCGTGCGACCGTTCCCACCGCGCTGCCCGAGCAACCTCGGTGGGAGTTGACCCTGGTCGACGGGTTGCGCGGCGGCCAATCCGCGCTACTCATCCGCATCCATCACGCATATGCCGACAGTGCCGACGGCACCCACATCACCGCTCGCATCGTCGACCTCGAGCGAAACCGTCCGGACGCGGAGCAGGTGCCCGTCGTGGGCGCGGCGGACACCGCCGATGGCATCGCCGACCGGGCGTTGAACTCGATCGGTTCCCTCGCCGAATCGATAGCGGGACTGGTGCAGGCACTGACCATGCCACTTCGCCGACTCGTGTCGCCGAGCGAACCCGACGAATCCGACAGTCGCCGCTTCCATGTCGTCGACGTGCCACTCGCCGAGATGCGCGCCGCCGCCGCGCGCGCAGACAGCACTCTGGACAGCGCGTTCCTCGCGGCGGTTCTGCTCGGGCTCGCCGACTACCGGTTCCGACACGGCACCGACGTCGACGAACTGAGCCTGGCGATGCCCTCGGCCGATACCGACGGCGGTGGCAGTGGAATCACGCTGTCGCGGGCGGACCTGCCGGTTCCCGCCGGCGATCCTGCCCTGCTCATGCGACTGCTCGACGAGTTCTCCGGACCCCCAACCGAACCCGGCAGACGACTCGCTCCCCCGCCGAGTCTGCTGCCCGAGGTGGCGGACGATCCCCTCCGCCACGACGACGTGTTCGCCTGCACCGTGCCGGGATCGCACGTGCCGCTGTATGTGGCGGGGGCGAAGATCGAGAAATACTACGGCTTCGGACCCACGCTCGGTTCGGCCTTCAACGTGACCCTGATGTCGTATCTGGACAATTGTTGCCTCGGGTTCACCGTCGACACCGATGCGGTACGAGACGGCGCGATGTTCGACGACTGTGTTCGGGCCGGACTGCACGCAGTCCTCGACAGCTGAACCGTCGGTACGCTGGTTGTCGTACCTGCACGCACCTGTGGGAAGGCATCCGTCGTGGAACTCCTGCTCATCGTCCTCGCCGTCGGAGCAGTCGTGTACTTCGTGTCGCGCAGCCAGAAGAAGTCGCTCGATCACGGCACTGTTCGACTCGACGACGCGAAGGCAGATGCCCGCCAGGCAATCGAACGTCTCGGCGGTCAGATCTACAACCTGACCGGCACCGACGACGCGTCCAAGCAGGCACTCGCGGACGCGGCCGAACGCTATACCGCCGCGGGCTCGCAGATCGACCAGGCACAAACACCAGCACAGGCGCGGTTGGCGAAGCAGAGCGCGCTCGAAGGTCTGTACTACATCCGCGCCGCACGCACCGCGATGGGGATGGATCCAGGTCCGGATATTCCGTCGCTCGACGGCCAGAAGTCGGCCGGTGCCGTCACCGAGGACCGACAGATCGAATTCGAGGGCAGGCAGGTCGCCGCGTCGCCGTCGCCGTCGCCGCGAACCCCGAACTACTACCCGGGCGGCCGGGTCGCGGGTCGGCCGGTACCTGCCGGCTGGTATTCGGAACCGTGGTGGAAGCCGGCCTTGGTCGCGGGAGCGTGGGGTGTCGGGTCGATGCTGTTGTTCTCGGCGATGTTCTCGGGCATGGCCGGCGTGCCGTACGGCGAGCAGGAGTTCGCGAACGGCGCGGGTGACGGTACCGCGGACACCGGCGATGCCGGCGATGCCGGTGGCGGATACGACGGTGGCGGCGGTGCTGACGGCGACGGTGGTGGCGGGTACGACGGCGGTGGCGGGTACGACGGCGGTGGCGGGTACGACGGCGGTGGTGGGTACGACGGCGGTGGCGGATTCGACGGTGGCGGATTCGACGGGTTCTGATCTGTACTCGGATGCCGGATCGAGGCCCGGCGACCGGTCCGATCGGGATCATCGACTCTGGACGCGGCCGACGCGGTGTGCAATCGTCCGAGGATGAGCAGCGCCGGGCGCCGTATGGCACAGACCGACTTCCTGACCTGGAGCATGGAACAGGATCCCGCGCTGCGCTCGACGATCGTCGCCGTCATCGCACTCGACTCGTCCCCCGACTGGGACCGTGTCGTCGAGATGATGGATCGCGGGACCCGCGACGTCCCGCGCTTCCGGCATCATGTGGTGCCCGTCCCGCCGGGTATGGGAGCACCACGCTGGGTTGCCGACCCGAATTTCGATTTGTCCTGGCATCTGCGGCACGTCGCCTTGCCGTCGCCAGGCACGATCGACGATGTTCTCGAACTCGCGCGCGTCGCCGTGATGACCTCGTTCGACCGGGCTCGGCCGCTGTGGGAGTTGACGGTTGTCGACGGTCTGGCGGACGGTCGCGCGGCGGTTCTGCTCAAGGTTCATCACGCATTGACCGATGGACTCGGCGGCATGCAGATCACCGCACACATCGTCGATCTCGCGCGGGCGGGCACACCCCGACCGGAGCCGGCCGAGCCGCCGGAACCGGAACACCTCGGCTACTGGGACGTGGCCGTCGATGCGCTCGACGACTATCGAGAACAGGCGCGCGACCTGCTCGGCTGGGGATTGCGGTCGATGTGGCCGGCGACGCGAGCGGTATTCACCGACCCGATCGGTGCCGCCCGCGGCGTGTTCGGCACGGCGACGTCGATGGTCCGGTATCTGCGTCCGATCACCACGACCGCGTCACCCGTGATGACGGACCGCGCGCTGGGCCGCTTCCTCTACTCGGTCGAGGTGCCGCTCGACGCGCTGCGCAATGCGGGTTGCCGAGCCGGATGCACCGTCAACAGCGTGTACCTCACGGCGCTCGTCGTCGGCCTGGGGCACTATCACCGCAAGCACGGCGCCGACGTCGACGCGCTGCGGGTGACGATGCCACTGAGCGTGCGCCGGCCGGACGACGAGATGGGTGGCAACCGCATCAATCTGGCCCGATTCGCGGTACCGGTACGGACCGACGACGTGGACGACCTGATGCGGGAGATCGAATCGATCGTCGCGCAGTGGCGGTCGGAACCGGCCGTCGAGATGGGCGAAATACTTGCCACACCACTGAATCTGCTGCCGGCGGGGGTGATCGGAAACATGTTCGCGCACGTCGATTTCGTGGCGTCGAACGTCCCGGGATCACCGGTGCCGCTGTACGTGGCCGGTGCACGGGCCGAGCGGTACTACGCGTTCGGTCCGACGCTCGGGTCTGCCTTCAATGTGGTGCTGGTGTCGTACCTCGGTACGTGCTGCCTGGGTTTCACGCTCGACACCGGCGCGGTGCCCGACCGGGACGTGTTCGAGGAGTGCATGCGCGCCGGGATCAGAGACGTCGTCGGTGACATCTCGGTCGAGCGGTGACAACTCGGTCCAGCCAGGGTGACGATCAGGCGGGTTGGCACCTCGGGCACCAGAACAGGTTGCGGGCCTGCATGACGGCGTGCAGGACGGGGGTGCCGCACACGCGGCAGGGGTCACCAGCGCGGCGGTAGACGTAGGTGCGGGGCCGGTCCTTCGCATACGCCGGGGCACCGTGGTCGTGTTCGGATCGCACGACATGCATGCGGCCACGATCCATCCCGATCCGCATGAGCTCGACCAGATCGGTCCACATGGCGTCGAACTCGCTGCGCACCAAGTCTTTTCCGGGACGATGCGGGTCGATCGCGTGACGGAACAGCACTTCGGCCCGATAGACGTTCCCGACCCCGGCGATCACCGCCTGGTTCATCAGAAGGGATCCGATCGCGGTGCGGGACTTGGATATCCGCACCCATGCCCGGTCGGGGTCGGCGTCGTCACGCAGCGGGTCCGGTCCGAGGCGCGCCTCGATCGCGTCGACCTCGTGGGGGCCGAGCACGTCGCATGCGGCCGGGCCGCGCAGATCGCTGCCGTGCCGGGCGCCGACCATCCGCATCCGCACCTGCCCGACCGGCAGCCCCAGCGGCAGGGTTGATTCGGTGAATTCACCGTAGATCCCGAGGTGCACGTGCACGACCGCGCCGGTCTCGTAGTGGTGGAACAGGTGCTTGCCCCACGCTTCGGTGTGGGTCAGCACCCGCCCGTCGACGAGCGCGGCGCCCGCCGAAAAGCGCCCCTGCGGGCTCGACACCCGCACCACCGCACCGGCGTAGTGCTGCTGGTGCAGGCGGGCGAGCCGATGAAGTATGTGTCCTTCGGGCACCGGACCGTCGAACCTCCGGGAACGACCGGCAGCTAGGCGCCGGGAACGGCCGGAGCGACGCCGGACTTCTCGTACTCGGCGAGAATGTCGATGCGGCGCTGGTGCCGCTCCTCGTTCGACCACGCGGTCGCCAGGAACGCATCGACGATCGCGAGCGTCTCCTCGAGGCTGTGCATGCGACCACCGATACCGATGAGCTGCGCGTTGTTGTGCTCGCGGGCGAGCGTGGCGGTCTCGACGCTCCACGCGAGCGCGCAGCGGGCGCCGGGCACCTTGTTCGCGGCGATCTGCTCGCCGTTGCCGCTGCCCCCGAGGACGATGCCGAGGCTGCCCTCGTCGGCGACGGTGCGGCGTGCCGCCTCGATGCAGAATGCCGGGTAGTCGTCCTGGGCGTCGTATTCGTGTGCGCCGCAGTCGACGGCCTCGTGACCCTTGGCGGTCAGGTGTTCGATGATCTCGTTCTTACGTTCGAAGCCGGCGTGGTCGGCACCCAGGTAAACGCGCATGGGATGAGAGTCTAACGAGCACCTGCCTGCGCCCCGACCCGCGGCCACAGATCACGTCGTTTCCGGATCAGGATTTGCGACCACGCGCCGCCGCGGCAGCGGTGGCGGCGGGCATCCGCACGGTGAACCGAGCGCCGGTCCCGATCCCGTCACTGTGCGCGATCAGTGTGCCGCCGTGTGCCTCGACGAGTGCGCGGGCAATGGTCAGTCCGATACCGCTGCCGCCCTCCCGTCGTCCGCGTGCCGTGTCCACCCGGTAGAACCGGTCGAAGAGGTGCCCGAGGTGCTCGG
Source organism: Rhodococcus sp. (in: high G+C Gram-positive bacteria) (assembly GCF_049299235.1). Classification (GTDB taxonomy): domain Bacteria; phylum Actinomycetota; class Actinomycetes; order Mycobacteriales; family Mycobacteriaceae; genus Rhodococcus. The sequence goes on from NZ_JBAQXC010000200.1 coordinate 10,213, forward strand.
TGGGAATTCCCTCGCCGTTGTCGGTGACGGTGATGTCGGTCCATCCGCCGCGAGCCTCGCAGGAAGCGACGACGACGGTTCCCCCGGCGGGGGTGTGGCGCAGGGCGTTGTCGAGCAAGTTGCCCAGCACCTGCCCGATCCGGTCCGGATCGACGGACACCGGGGCGGCATGTGCGGTCTCGTCACGCAGGGTGACGTTCGCGGCGGTATAGCGGTCCGCGGCGACGCGGACAGCGGTCTCGACGAGGGTGCGGGTGTCGGTGGCCACGCGTGAGATGGCGAGTCGGCGCTCCTCGGCGCGGGAGACTGCGCCCATGTCCTCGGCGAGTCGCTCGAGGCGGACGGTGCTCGACCGCAGGATCCCCAGCGTATCGGCGTCGAGGTCTCGGATGCCGTCCTCGATGGCTTCGAGGTGTGCGTCGAGGGTGGCCAGCGGAGTGCGCATCTCGTGCGCGAGATCCGAGAGCATGCGGCGACGGATGGCCTCGATCGAGTCGAGCCGGTCGGCGAGCCGGTTGATCGTCTCCGCGAGTTGGTCGAATTCGCGCCCGAGGCCGAGTCCGGGTAGACGCCCGCCGTAGTGGCCGCCGGCGATCTCCGTGGCCGAGGCCGCCACTGCCGTGATCGAACGTTGGACCCTGCGTGTGAAATACCAGCTTACGGCCAGCGCTATCAGCGCCGAGACCAGCAGCGCGATCGTCAGAGAAATGATCATCGCCGAAGAAAATGCCTGCTCGACGTGCGCGGCCTCGGTCGAGACCTGATCGATGCCTGCCTGTTGCAGGTGGTTGTGGAACAGGCCCGGTGCGACAGCGACGGCGACCAGCGAGGCGCTGATCGCGCCGCCGACGACGACGATCGACTGTGCACCCATGAGCCGCGTGCCGAACCCGGCACTGCGCCCCTTCGTGTCCGGTCGTGTCGGCACCGGGGGAAGTGCGGTCATCGTCCCGCCCCCAATCGGTATCCGACACCGCGAACAGTGCGCACGAACACTCCCTTTGTCGCGTCGTCGCCGAGTTTGCGGCGCACATGACCGATGTGCACGTCGACCAGATGTTCGTCGCCTCCCCAGTTCTGCCCCCACACCGCCGCGACCAGCTGAGCTCGGGTGAACACCAGGTTCGGACGTTCGGACAGTGCGGCAAGAATATCGAACTCGGTGCGGGTCAACGCAATCGGCGTGTCGTCTACCCACACTTCACGGGCAGCGACGTCGATGGACAACGTCCCGACGACGCGTCGCGAGGCCGCGATCCCACCGGCGTGATCGGCCGAGGGTCGGGGGCGGCGCAGCATGGCCTGAACGCGTGCGATGAGCTCACGGGGACTGAACGGTTTGGTCATGTAATCGTCGGCACCGACCGACAATCCAACCAGGGTGTCGATCTCGTCGGTGCGGGCGGTGAGCATGACGACGTACGCATCGGAAAAAGTTCGCAACTGCCGGCACACCTCGATCCCGTCGAGCCGCGGCAATCCCAGGTCCAAAACCACCACATCGGGGTCGACCTGTCGAGCCTGTTCGACGGCGTCCCGCCCGTCGTGCACGAGGGTGACCTCGAAACCGCTGCGTTCGAGATAGGTGCCCACCACCGTCGCCAACGGAATTTCGTCGTCGACCACCAATGCCCGCAGTCCGGTCGGCGGGGACGCGGGCGTGTACTGCACAGAATCCGACTGCATGATCCCCATCCTGATGGCCGCAACGACCGGGTGGCGAGTTTCTTCAGGGAACCTTCATCGAACGGCTGTCCGCAGCGCCGGGTACGGCGCTCATCCTCGGGTCCGGAACTTCGAGTGTTCGGGGCTTCGAGTATTTCGGGGCTTCGAGTATTTCGGGCTGGAGAAAGGAATGACGATGATGTTCGTCCGGGGAGTCGACTCGACCGCGACCGCAGCCCGTCGATCGGCCGAGGCGTCGGCCACGGACCGATCCCTGTTCCAGCCCCGGCACCGCCGCGCTGCGGCCGCCGCGGCGGGCGTACTTACGGCGCTGACGCTGGTGGCCTGCACCGACGGCACCGATACCACCCCGAACCCGCAGTCGACGGCACCTGTGGCCGGGCCGGGCGTGACGGTGACCGGGTCGGTGTGGGTCGCCGACGAGGGCGGTGACAGTCTGACGGTCCTCGACGCAGCGACCAGCGACGTGATAGCGACCGTGACCGGCGTGGACTCCCCCCACAACGTGCAGGTTGGGCGCGACGGCGCAACCGTGTACACGGTCAGCGGCGACGATCGGGTGATCGCCGTCGACCCGCAGACCTACACCGTCACCGCCGCCGCACCCACCGGCGTGGCGCCGGCACACGTGATCGAGGCACCCAACGGGAAGGTGTACGTCACCGACGCGGGAGACGGCACCATCTCGGTGTTCGACGCTCACGGTCTGCGACCGGCGGGGCGGATCACGGTGGGTGGGATGCCGCACGGTCTCCGGCCTTCGGGTGACGGTTCGGTGATCGTGGTCGCCGACACGGAAGCCGGCGTATTGCACCTGGTCGACCCCGCTACCGATCGTGTCACCGGGTCGGTACCGGTCGGTACCGGCCCAGTCCAGGTGGCGGTGACCGGTGACGGACGGTTCGCCTATACCGGAATCTCGGATCCTGCCGCCGTCGCCGAGGTCGATCTGGCTGCCCGCTCGGTCGTCGGCACCGTCGCGGTGCCGTCCGTTCCCGTGCAGTTGTTCCTGGCGCCGGACGAGAAGACCGTGGTCTCCGCCGACCAAGGCACCCGGGAGCAACCCGGCCGCAGTCTGTCGGTGATCGACACCGAAACGATGACGGTACGCGGCACGGTCACCACCGGCGCCGGCCCGCACGGGGTGGTGATCGACCCCTCGGGCACCCGAGCGTGGGTGACGAACATCTACGACAACACGGTATCCGTGGTGGACCTGCCCAGCCTGTCCGTGGTGGCGACCGTGCCGGTGGGTGAACGACCGAACGGGATCAGCTTCTCGCCCCACCCGCCTGCCACCGCCGACAATCGCACTGGACTGTCGGTTCCTGCGACACCGGAACCGGAAAACCCCATCGGCGAGTCACCGAACGGGGTGCATCCGGGTGAACAGGGACACTGACCGCACCGGTGATCCGCGAAATCCAGGCCACGGCGGGTTCTTCAGGGAATCTTCACGGAAGGTTGAAGATAGTCGCCGGGTGCGGCTGACACGCTCGGCGAATGGAGACGAATGAAAGAAACATGCTTCTGAAGAAGTCCTTGGCCGTCGGCGTGATCGCGGTGGTCACGACCTTCACCCTGGCCGCATGCGGTGACTCCGGCGGCGACCGGGTCACGCCCGCGACCGGATCGGTGACTGCGACCGTCAGCGCTTCCCCTGACACCGCCGCCGTCCACAACCAGGCCGACGTGATGTTCGCCCGGCAGATGGTCCTGCACCACAGCCAGGCCGTCGAGATGAGCAACATCATCATGGCCAAGGAGGGCATCGACCCACGGGTCACCGAGCTGGCCCGGCAGATCACCGCCGCGCAAGGTCCAGAGATCCAGCAGTTGCAGACCTGGCTCACCGAGTGGGGTCAGCCAACGATGCCGACGACCATGCCGGGTATGCCCATGCCGTCGCCCGATATGGGCATGCCCGGACACGACATGCCGATGCACTCCACCGTCGTACCCGACGGTAATATGGGCGGGATGAGCGGAATGATGTCGGGCGAAGACATGACCGCGCTGCACGATGCGCAGGGCGCAGAGGCTTCCCGGCTGTATCTGGCTCAGATGATCGAGCATCACCTCGGTGCGATCGCGATGGCACAGGCCGAAATCGAGACGGGGCAGAATCCCGGCGCGGTGGCGATGGCCCGATCCATCGTCGAGACCCAGCAGCAGGAGATCACCACGATGGAGGACCTCCTGGCCTCATTGTGAACGCGGCGTTGTGAACTCGGGCTGCGAATGCGGACAGAGGGACCGGGTGGTGCGGCGGGGGGAGCCGACCAACCCGGTCCAGTTCTGCAGTACCCGCGACGAGCCCGGTCTAATCGAAGCTGGGATCCTCCGTGCGGGTGCGCTTGAGTTCGAAGAAGTGCGGGTAGCCGGCGAGCGCGACCACCCCGTCCCACACCCTGCCCGCTTCCTCACCGCGCGGAATCTTCGACAGCACCGGGCCGAAGAACGCGACACCGTTGACGTGGATCGTCGGGGTCCCTACGTCCGGGCCCACCGCGTCCATGCCTGCGGCATGGCTCGCGCGCAGCGCCTCGTCGTAGGCGTCGGTGTCGGCGGCCGCCGCGAGAGCCGGATCCAGACCCAGATCGGCGAGGGCCTTGCCGATCACCACCGTGAAGTCCTTGTTGCCCTCATCGTGGATCTGGGTGCCCAGCGCCGTGTACAGCGGCTCGAGGATCTCGTCGCCGTATTTCTGGGCCGCGGCGATCGCGACGCGCACCGGACCCCAGGCCGTCTTCATCATGTCCGCGTAGTCCGCGGGCAAGTCCTTGCCCTCGTTGAGGACGGCCAAGCTCATCACATGGAATCGCGCCTCGATATCGCGCACCTGGGCGACCTCGAGAATCCATCTCGACGTGATCCAACACCAAGGACAGAGCGGGTCGAACCAGAAATCGGCAGTGTCCTTGGTTGTGGCTTCACTCACGGAAATTCTCCTCCGGATCGTGTCGTCGGCTGCCCGCGACACCCAACGCTGTCGACCGATCTCAACGCCGCAGTCCGCTGGATTCTTCCCGAACCGCACCGACCGCACCCGACAGGTCGTACCGTCGAGAAAGAACCCGGACGACTCGCGACACGGGAGAGGCGCACGATGGCCGACGAAGAAACATTCGTGATCGTCGGTGCCGGTCTGGCCGGCGCCAAAACCGCCGAGGAACTGCGCGCCCGCGATTTCGGCGGGCACATCGTGCTCCTCGGCACCGAGGAACACCTGCCGTACGAACGCCCACCGTTGTCGAAAGAGTACTTCGCCGGTTCCAAGCGACTACTGGACTTCACGGTGCAACGCGGAGACTGGTACCGCGATCACCGTGTCGAATTGCGGCTGGGCACCACCGTCACCGCGGTCGACCCGGCCGCGCACACCGTGTCGCTGCCCGACGGATCGGCAGTGCACTACGACAAACTGGCGTTGGCGACCGGTTCGCGGCCACGACTCGTTCCATTGCCGGGAGCCGATGCCGCCGGGGTGCACGTGCTGCGCACCGTCGACGACGCGGACGCGTTGCTGTCGGCGATCGAACGGGGCACGTCGACACCGGCCCGGCTGGTGATCATCGGAGCAGGCTGGATCGGTCTCGAAGTGGCCGCGAACGCCCGCGGGCGCGGTGCCGACGTGACGGTCCTCGAGACGGCCGCACAGCCCTTGCAGGCAGCTCTCGGACCCGATATCGGCGCCGTGTTCGCGGATCTGCACCGCGCGCACGGTGTGGACCTGCGGGTCCAGGCATCGGTGGCGGAGATCGTCGTCGACTCCGGTCGGGCCACCGGGGTGCGCCTCGGCGACGGCGACGTCGTCCCCGCCGACGCGGTGCTGCTCGCGGTCGGTGCGGTCCCGAACATCGAGGCTGCCCAGGCTGCGGGGCTCGCCGTCGACGGCGGTGTACTCGTCGACAGCGCGCTGACCACCAGCGACCCGGACATCGTCGCCGTCGGCGACATCGCCGAGGCCGAACATCCGGTGCTGGGCGGTCGGATCAGGGTCGAGCACTGGGCGAACGCGCTGAACCAGCCTGCGGTGGCTGCAGCGACGATGCTGGGCCGGCCCGCGTCCTACGATCGGCTCCCCTACTTCTTCACCGATCAGTACGACCTGGGAATGGAATACGTTGGGCATGCGCCGCGCGACGCCACCGTCGTCACCCGCGGCGATGTCGCGGGCCTGCAGTTCCTGGCGTTCTGGCTCGATTCCGACAATCGGGTGCGGGCCGGAATGAATGTGAACATCTGGGATGCCGGTGACGACATTCGCGCGCTGCTGAACTCGGGCGCAGCGGTGGATCCGGCGCGACTCGCCGATCCCGGTGTCGCCCTAGCCGATCTCGGCCGGTGAGTGCCGCCGCCGGAGCGGGCCGATCCGGTGAGTGTCGTCCGCTCATGATGGGATTGGGTTGTTGCACCCCGTCGTGAGAAGGAGATCTTCGTGGCACCACCGAATCTGACCCGTGAGCAGGCTGCCGAGCGGGCCGCGAACCTGACCGTCGACAACTATCGCATCGAACTCGACCTCACCGACGGTGCGGGCGCACCCGGTACCAGCATGTTCCGTTCGATCACCACGGTCACGTTCGGTGCCACCGAAGGATCGTCGACGTTCATCGACCTGATCGCGCAGACGGTGCACTCCGCAACGCTGAACGGCGCGACCGTCGATGTCTCCGGGTACGCCGAGGACACGGGACTCGCAGTGACCGGCCTTTCCGAGCGCAACGAACTGGTCGTCGACGCGGACTGCCTGTACACGAACACCGGCGAAGGCCTGCACCGGTTCGTCGACCCGACCGACGATTCGGTGTACCTGTACTCGCAGTTCGAGACGGCCGACGCCAAGCGGATGTTCGCGTGCTTCGACCAGCCGGACCTGAAGGCCACGTTCGACATCTCGGTCACCGCGCCCACCGACTGGGCGGTGATCTCGAATGCCGAGACGGTACAGACCGTCGCGGCCACCGCGGGCAGGCACATCTTCCGCACCACCCCCCGGATGAGCACCTATCTGGTCGCGCTGATCGCAGGCCCGTACTCGGTGTGGACCGACGCGTACACCGACGAGCACGGCACGATTCCGCTGGGTATCTACTGCCGCGCGTCGCTCGCCGAATTCATGGACGCCGACCGGTTGTTCACCGAGACGAAGCAGGGCTTCGACTTCTATCACCGCAATTTCGGGATGCCCTACGCGTTCGGCAAGTACGACCAGTTGTTCGTGCCGGAATTCAATGCGGGGGCTATGGAAAACGCCGGTGCCGTCACGTTCCTCGAGGACTACGTCTTCCGATCCAAGGTGACGCGATACTCGTACGAGCGGCGCGCCGAGACGGTGCTGCACGAGATGGCGCACATGTGGTTCGGCGACCTCGTCACGATGCGCTGGTGGGATGATCTGTGGCTCAACGAATCGTTCGCGACGTTCGCGTCTGTGTTGTGCCAGTCCCGCGCCACCGAATACACCAACGCGTGGACGACATTCGCGAACGTCGAGAAGTCGTGGGCGTACCGGCAGGATCAACTGCCGTCGACACATCCGATCGCCGCGGACATCCCGGACCTGGCGGCGGTGGAAGTCAACTTCGACGGCATCACCTACGCGAAGGGCGCGTCGGTGCTCAAGCAGCTCGTCGCGTATGTCGGTGAGGAACCGTTCCTGGCCGGACTGCGCGACTACTTCCGCGACCACGCCTACGCCAATGCGACCTTCGACGACCTGCTGGCGGCGCTCGAGAAGGCATCCGGCCGCGACCTGTCCGGGTGGGGTGCGCAATGGCTCAAAACGACGGGCCTGAACGTTCTGCGCCCCGATTTCGAGGTCGACGCGGACGGGAAGTTCACCCGGTTCGCGGTCGTGCAGGAAGGCGCACAGCCTGGTGCCGGTGAGTTCCGGGTGCACCGCCTGGCGATCGGCGTGTACGACGACGACGGATCGGGGAAGCTGCGGCGCACCCACCGGGTCGAGATCGACGTCGATGCCGCCGCCCGCACCGAGGTGCCGGAGTTGGTCGGGGTGCCGCGCGGCCAGTTCGTGCTCGTCAACGACGACGATCTGACGTACTGCTCGGTGCGACTCGACGAGCAGTCGCTGCGCACGGTGATCGAGCGGGTCGGGGACATCGCCGAGCCGCTGCCGCGCACGCTGGTGTGGTCGGCGGCGTGGGAGATGACACGGCAGGCCGAGCTCAAGGCCCGCGACTTCGTCGCGCTGGTGCAGCGTGGGGTAGCCGCCGAAACCGAGGTGGGTGTCGCGTCGCGGCTTCTCGTGCAGGCACACACGGCGTTGGGCAACTATGCCGATCCGAGGTGGGCGGATGCGCAGGGCTGGACGGACTACGCGAACCGGGTGCTGGAGTTGGCCCGCGACGCCGAACCGGGGTCCGATCATCAGCTCGCGTTCGTCAATGCGCTGACCGCCGCCCGGTTGTCGGCGTGGCACACCGAGGTGCTCGCCGAGTTGCTCGCCGCCGATCCGTCGACAGTGGGGCTGTCCGGGCTCGTCGTCGACACGGATCTGCGGTGGCGGATCGTGCAGGCGCTCGCCGCGGCCGGCG
>NZ_JBAQXC010000201.1:0-5566 GCF_049299235.1 Rhodococcus sp. (in: high G+C Gram-positive bacteria)
GCGCACCCAGCGCGAACGGTTGGCCGGTGGCGCGCGGAACGAGATGCACGAGGACCGCGGCGGTCCCGAGCGCCACCCCGAGGCCGATCCGCGACGGTTCCTCCCACAACGCCCGCACGTCGATCGACGCGCCGATCCACACGTAGAACACGGGAGCGAAGAATCCCTCGGTGACGGCGAACAACTGTCCGGCGAGTCTGCGGGGTTCGCCCACGGCGGCGACCGCGAGCCCCAGCGCGAATCCGGCGAGCATCACCGACACGTGCGTCCACACCGCGAGGGCGCCGAGCGCGAACAGTACCGTCAGGCTCACGCGCAGTTCGATCGCGAGTTTGCGTTCCTTCGACACATGGTGGACACGACGTCGCATCCCGGTGCGTTCGAGTTGCCGCAGAGCGACGAACACCACCGCCGCGCACGCGATCACCGCGACCGCTCCCAGCCCGGCGCGCAGCGCTCGAGGCGGGTCGATCACCAGAGGCAGGGCGACGATGCACACGGTGTCGGCGACGGCGACCTGCACCAACAGCGGGAGCAGTTCGGGTCCGTCGATTCCGGCCGCGTCCACGATCGGCAGCACCAGGGCCGCCGACGAGGATGCGATCAGCACTGCGAACAGCGCCGGATGCGGGGCGTCGAACAGCCGGGCGATGCCGATTCCGGCGGGTACCGCGAGCACACCGACGAGCACGGCCCGGACCAGCCCGCGCCATAGGGCCGGTCGCAGCCGCGCGTCGCGGATCGGCACGTGGGTGCCTGCGACGAACATGACCAGCGCGAAACCGACCTGGGCGACGGCGTCGAGGGTCGGTTCGCTCGCGTCGACCCAGCCGAGCCCGCTGACCCCGACGACGATCCCGGCGAGCAGTTCGCCGAGGACGAGCGGGAGCCGGATGCCGCTGCGCGCCGCGGGCAAGGATCCGACGAGTGCGACGACCATGACGACTGCGAGAGTCGCGAACACAGCCGGTTCGCCGCTCAGCGCCGAGACGGAAAGTGCTTGATGATCCCTTCCTGCACCACGGTGGCGACGAGTTCACCGTCGAGGTTGAAGTAGCGGCCGGTGGCCAGGCCCCGTGATCCGGCGGCGACCGGCGATTCGGTGGCGTACAGATGCCACTGGTCGAATCGTGGCGGTCGGTGGAACCAGATGGAATGGTTGACCGTCGCCGCGAAGATCCGGTCCAGGCCCCAGGACAGGCCGTGTGTGGTGAGGATCGAGTCGAGGACGGTCGTGTCGGAGCTGTATCCGAGCGCGGCGACGTGCAGCAGCGGATCGTCGGGCAGTTCGCCGTCGGTGCGCATCCACACCCGGTTGTGGTTGAGCTTCTCACCGGTGCCCTTGAGGATCCACGCGGGATCGTTCGCGTAGCGCATGTCGATGGGCTTGAGCGCGCTGACGAACCCGGGTAGATGTTCCTCGTAGCCTTCGAGGTGGTCGCCGATGGGGGGCAGCGCCTCGGGGAACGGCACCTCCGGGACGGTCACCGCGTGTTCGAGTCCCTTGCCCCACTTCTGATATGCGGCGAGCATGACGAACAGTTCGTCGTCGCCCTGATACGCGGTGACCATGCGGTTCGCGAAGTCGCGACCGTCCCGGTGCCGCGCGACGTGGTAGTCGATGGGTGCGTCGACGTTGCCGCCGCGGATGAAGTGGGCGTTGATCGCGTGGATCGGCCGGTCACCGGTCGTGCGGCCGGCGGCGACGAGCGCCTGCGCGACCAACTGACCACCGAACGTCCGCGCACCTGTCTGCTGCGGGTGTGCTCCACGGAAAACATCCTCCTCGGTCTGCTCGAGTTCGAGCAGACCGAGGAGGACGCCGAGGTCCGTCGCCTCGATACCTGTCAACGAGTGTCCTTCTCCCCCAGCCGGTGCACGTGGATCAGGTTCGTCGAACCGGAACGTCCCGGAGGCGCCCCGGCGACGATCACCACGAGGTCGCCACGCTGGTAGCGACCCAACGACAGTAGCGCCGCGTCGACCTGTTCGACCATCTGGTCGGTGGTGTCCATCGGTTCGACGAAGAACGTCTCGGTGCCCCAGGTGAGCGCGAGCTGATTGCGGATGGCCGGGACCGGCGTGAACGCGAGCAGCGGAAGCCGGGTGTGCAGACGCGCGAGCCGACGCACGGTGTCCCCGGAATGTGTGAACGCGACCAGGGCCTTCGCGTCGAGTCGTTCACCGATGTCGCGGGCCGCATAGGAGATGACGCCGCGTTTCGTACGAGGCACGTGGGTCAGGGCCGGTGCGTCCGTCGAATCGGATTCGACGGCCGCGATGATGCGGGCCATGGTCCGGACGGTCTCGACGGGGAACTTGCCGACCGACGTTTCGCCGGACAGCATCACCGCGTCGGCGCCGTCGAGTACGGCGTTGGCGACGTCGGATGCCTCGGCGCGGGTGGGCCGCGAGTTCTCGATCATCGACTCGAGCATCTGGGTCGCGACGATGACCGGTTTCGCGTTCTCGCGGGCGATCTGGATGGCCCGCTTCTGCACGAGCGGTACCTCTTCGAGGGGGAGTTCGACGCCGAGGTCGCCGCGGGCGACCATGACCGCGTCGAAGGCCAGGACGACGGCCTCGAGGTTCTCGACGGCCTCGGGCTTCTCGAGCTTCGCGATGACCGGGACGCGACGGCCGACGCGGTCCATCACCTCGTGGACGAGTTCGATGTCGGCGGGCGAACGCACGAACGACAGGGCGATGAAGTCGACGCCGAGCCGCAGCGCGAACTCGAGGTCGGCGATGTCCTTGTCGGACAGGGCGGGTACCGAGATGTTCATTCCCGGCAGGGACACGCCCTTGTTGTTGCTGACGGGGCCGCCCTCGGTGACACGGCAGACGACGTCGTTGCCGTCGACCGATTCGACGACGAGCCCGACCTTGCCGTCGTCGACAAGCAGGCGGTCGCCGGGGGTGGCGTCCTGCGCGAGTTCCTTGTAGGTGGTCGAGACGCGATCGTGGGTGCCGTCGACGTCGTCGACGGTGATCCGCACGACTTCACCGTTGGCCCATTCGGTGCGGCCTTCGGTGAACCGGCCGAGCCGGATCTTCGGTCCCTGCAGGTCGGCGAGGATTCCGACGGCATGTCCGCTGGCGTCGGAGGCAGCGCGAACCCGCTGGTAGTGGGCCTCGTGCTCGGAGTGTTCTCCGTGGCTGAAGTTGAGTCGGGCTACATCCATGCCTGCGGCGACGAGTTCCTTCAGGACCTCGGGGTCGGCGGTGGCGGGGCCCATGGTGCAAACGATCTTGGTGCGTCGGGTCACACGACGAGCCTAGTCCCACCGGGGTCGAGACGTTGACCGACGGTCGGGGCCGTCGATCCGCTCGGTGTGTGCGCTGTCCGAAAACCCTGCGTGCTGTGGGTCCGGGCGCACCGACAGCGGCACCGACCGTGGATGCACCGGGGCGGGCAGTTCGGAGTGCCCGGTCAGGTATTCGTCGACGCCGCGCGCCGCGGACCGGCCTTCGGCGATCGCCCACACGACGAGGGACGCGCCGCGGTGGGCGTCCCCGCACACGAACACGCCCGGCAGGCGGGTCTGCCAGTCGGCACCGCAGTCGAGGGTGCCGCGGGCGGTGGCCGCAGGCCCGCCTGTGAGCAACGCCCCGGGTCGCACTCCGTCGAATCCGATGGCGAGCAATGCGAGATCGCACCGGATCGCGAATTCCGGGCCCACCCGGGTCCGGTGCGCATCGACCTCGGCGAGCACCAGCGACCGCACCCGGCCGCGCCGGTCGCCGACGAACCGCTGGACTCCGACGTCGAAGCGTCGCCGCCCGCCCTCGGTGTGGGCGGGGGTGGTGCGCAGCACCCACGGGGTGAGCGGCCACGGACTGCGGCGCTCGTCGCGGATGTCCGGGGGCCGGTCACGATAGTCGAGTTGGGTGATCGAGGCCGCGCGATGCCGGTGCGCGGTGCCGAGACAGTCGGCGCCGGTGTCGCCGCCACCGATGATCACCACGTGCCGATTCGCCGCGTCGATCGGAGTGGGACCGTCACCTTCGCAGTCGCGGTTCGCGGCCACCAGATAGTCCATCGCCTGGTGCACTCCGGTCAGATTCCGGCCCGGCAGGTCCATCTCGCGGGTGGCGCCCGCGCCGACCGCGAGGATCACCGCGTCGAAATCGGCGCGCAGGCGGGCGAGGGCGGGGTCGGTGCCGACCTCGCGGCCCGTGCGGAATTCGGTGCCTTCGGCGCGCAGCTGGGCGAGCCGCCGATCGAGCAGTGACTTGTCCATCTTGTAGGCGGGGATCCCGTAGCGCACCAACCCGCCGAGTCGGTCGTCGCGTTCGAACACCGTGACCGTGTGCCCGGCGCGGGTGAGTTGCTGGGCCGCGGCCAGTCCGGCCGGGCCGGACCCGACGACCGCGACGCGGTATCCGGTGCGGTGGGGTGGCGGTTGCGGGGTGACCGTGCCGTCGGTGAACGCGCGGTCGGCGATGGCCTGTTCGATCTTCTCGATGGTGACGGCCGCGGCGGGATCGGACAGGGCCAGCACGCATGCCGATTCGCAGGGCGCGGGGCAGATCCGGCCGGTGACTTCGGGGAAGTTGTTCGTCGCGTGCAGTCGCGCCGATGCCTCGGCCCACCGGTCGTCGCGTACCAGGTCGTTCCATTCGGGGATGAGGTTGCCGAGCGGGCAGCCGGCGCTATCGGAGTGGCAGAACGGGATACCGCAGTCCATGCACCGGGTCGCCTGGTTGCGGATGAGCCGGTCGTGTTCGGTGGGGGTGAGTTGCGCGGTGATCTCGGCCCAGTCCTGGATTCGCATCCCGATCGGCCGGTGCGGTGGTTCGGCCCGGCCGTATCGTAGGAAGCCGCGGGGGTCAGCCACCGTCCGCCCCCGCGGTCGCGGTCTCGCTCCGGTGACCGTGCGCCCGCACCCGCGCGTAGTCGATCGGCAGAATCGTCGTGAATCGTGCTGCGGCACACGGCCAGTGGACGAGCAGTTCGGCGGCGATCGGCGATCCGGTACGGTCACGATGACCGATCAGCAACCTCCGGAGCGGTTCGACGTCATCGGGTTCGACCGGGGTCAGGTGCACCGAATCCCGATTGACGCGGGCCGGGTCGAGATCGAGGATGTGCGCGAGACCACCCGACATGCCTGCGGCGAGGTTGCGGCCGACGGTCCCGAGGATCACCACGCGACCACCGGTCATGTATTCGCACGCGTGATCGCCGGTGCCCTCACACACCGCGTCGGCACCGGAATTGCGCACCGCGAACCGTTCGCCGACCCGCCCGCGCAGGAACAGTTCCCCGCTCGTCGCACCGTAGAGGACGGTGTTGCCGGCGATGATCTGCGTGTGCGCCACGAAACGGGCACTCGGATCGGGCCGCACCACCACACGCCCGCCGGACAGCCCTTTCGCGACATAGTCGTTGGCGTCCCCGGTCACTGCGATCGTGATGCCGAGCGGCAGGAAAGCGCCGAGAGACTGCCCGGCGCTGCCGCGCAATTCGACACGGACCGTGTCGTCCGGCAGACCGACGCGACCGCGTCGCGCGGTGACCTCGGCGCCGAGCCCGGTCCCGACGGTGCGGTCGGTGTTGCGC
>NZ_JBAQXC010000202.1:0-2707 GCF_049299235.1 Rhodococcus sp. (in: high G+C Gram-positive bacteria)
AGGCTGCGCTGCGGCAGGAGAGCACCGGGAATCGCGGCCAGTGCCAGCAGGAACAGCAACACCAGCGCGGTCCGCATCGATGTCAGGCCGCGCCAGGTGTTGCGGACGAAGGCGACGGCCCGCCCGACCGGGCCCTGCCGTGGCGGCGGCGCCGGCTGCGGAGCGGCGGTGGAGGTGTCGGTCGCGGTCACCTGCGACCTCCCGGGATGCTGCGGCTGCTCCGGGGGTCGCGGTCGCCCACGCGGACCGTCTGATCGCGCTGCATGTACTGCCTCTCGAAACGTTCGACAACTGTGTGGCGTCACTGCCGTCAGATCGGCAGCGTCACCTCGGAGATGAAGGCATCCCGCACCCAGGACACGAACACGTCCCACGCACCGGTGACCAGGGCGATCCCGACGGCGATGAGCATTACGCCGCCGAAGATCTGCACGGTGCGGGCATGCGCCCGCAGCCAGCCGACACCCCGCAACGCGCGCGCCGACCCCAGGGCCAGCACCACGAACGGCAAACCCAGCCCGATGCAGTAGAAGACGATCAGCGCGACGCCGCGCGCCGCCGTCGCGCCCTCCGTGCCCGCGGCCAGCGAAATCACCCCAGCCAGGGTCGGCCCGAGACACGGCGTCCAGCCGAGCGCGAACACACCGCCGAGCAGCGGTGCGCCCGCCAGGCTCGTCAGCCGTCGCGGTTCGAACCGGGTGTCGCGCTGCAACGCGGGGATCAGCCCGACGAACGCCAGTCCCATGACGATGGTGACCACCCCGCCGACCCGCATCATGACGTCGCGGTTGACCGAGAACAGCGAGATCGCGCCGAACACCGACGCGGTGGCCAGCACGAACACGACGGTGAACCCGGCGACGAACAGCATCGCCGCGCCGGCGACCCGCAACCGGCCGTCGTCGCGCAGCGTCGTCGTGCGCGTCTGCGCCTGCGACTCGGTGACGGCGGGCGCCTCCGCGCCGACGACACCGGCCAGGTATGACAGGTAGCCCGGAACGAGCGGGACGACGCACGGCGACGCGAACGAAACCAGACCGGCGAGCAGGCACGCTCCGGCCGCGAGCAGCAGCGGTCCGCTCGCGGCCACCGATTGGAAGGTGTCGCCGACACCGGACGCCAGGACCGTGCCGGTCCCGGTGAACGCAGGGATGCTCGTCGTCATTGTTGCCCGGACGGTTCCGCTGCGATCCGCTCGACGACGGGCTGCAGATCCTCGGTGAGCAGTTCGGTGAGAAACACCGCGGCGACACGATGGTCCCGGTCGAGAACGACAGTCGTCGGCACCACCGACGTCGGGTAGTTCCGGCCCAGCGCGAGCAGCGACCGCATCGCCGGATCGTAGATCGACGGGTAGCCCACGTTGTTGTCGACGATGAAGTCCTGCGCCTTGTCCCGCTGGTTGTCCCGGACGTTGATGCCGAGGAACTGCACCCCGAGATCCTTGGTGGCCTCGTACACCTGTTCGAGGTCGTCGGCCTCGCTGCGGCACGGGGCACACCATTGGCCCCACACGTTGAGCACCACGACCTGACCTTCGTAGTCGGCGAGCGAGAGGGTCCGGCCCTCGTTCATCAGATCGTCGCCCGACAGGTCACCGAGGGTGCCGCGCTCCGACGGCGGGTCGTAGAAGATGCGGGTCTGGCCGCCCGGCGAGACGAAGTCGAACGTGCCGCCGCTGACGACGGCGTCGTCGCCGGTCGCACACGAGGTGAGAGCGACGGCGCAGCACAGCAGCGCCGCGACGGACGCAAGGATCCTTCTCATGCGCCGATCCCTCTCATGCGCCGTGCACGTTCGGGTCGGACGCCCCGGCGGGCTCCGAATACACGATGTCGACGAGGGTGTCGCCGTCGTACACCAGCGACGTCAGCGATGCGAGGCTGCACTGCCGGTTCCGTGGGTCGTGCCACAGCCGCTCGCCCTCGAGGAACCTGCGCAACGTCCACACCGGAAGCTGGTGGCTTACGCACACCGCTTCGCGGCCGACCGCGGCGACGCGCGCGGCGTTGACCGCGGCGAGCATGCGATGCGCGATCTGCAGATACGGCTCGCCCCACGACGGGGTGAACGGATCGCGCAGCTTCCACCAGTGCCGGGGGCGGCTCAACGCCCCGTCGCCGACCGCGACCTTCAGGCCCTCGAACTGGTTGCCCGCCTCGATGAGGTTCGCGTCGGTGACGATCTCGATGCCATGCTTCTCGGCGATCGGCGCGGCGGTCTGCTGGGCACGCTCGAGCGGGGACGCGACGACACGCGCGATGTCGTGGTCGGCGAGCGCCGCCGCGACGGACCGCGCCTGCGATTCACCCGTGACGGACAACCGGTAGCCGGGCAGGCGACCGTAGAGGATGCCGGTGGGATTGTGCACCTCGCCGTGCCGCAGCACGTGCACGATGGTGCGCTTCTCGGACGGGGCGGTCTTGGTCACGTGGGTATTCCTCGCGTCGGGCGGTGAGCAGATCCGGGTGGGTAGGACCGGCGGGTCGGGATCGGTGTGTCAGGGCTGCCGGTGTATCAGGGTGCGGGGGCGGCCGCGGCGGCCTTCGCGGCGTGCGGCAATGCGTCGGCGATACGCGAGAATGCGTCGTCGTCGAGGGCGGACGAGACGAACCACGTCTCGAACGCGCTCGGCGGCGCATACACACCGTGCTCGAGCAGAGTGTGGAAGAACACCGGGAAACGCCAGGTCTGCGCGGCCTTCGCC
>NZ_JBAQXC010000203.1:0-9960 GCF_049299235.1 Rhodococcus sp. (in: high G+C Gram-positive bacteria)
GCGCGGTTGTCGCCGCGGGCCAGGCCGCGACGAGCGGACCCGGGCAGGCTTCCGAGCATTCCGAGGTCGCCCTCGCGGCAAACGAGTCGGATTCGAACGTCATCACCGCCACCGCGGTACCGCAGGCATCCCAGTTCGCCGCGACCGCGTCGAGTGGTGCGGCACCGTCGTCGGCGCCGCAGGTCCTCAACATCGCGGACCCGAACGATCTGTCCCAGTTCTCGAATCTGCTCGCGAAGGGTCAGCGGTTCAGCGACGAGCGTGCCGCCCGTGAGGCCGCCGCTCGGCGCCCGCTGTTCGCACTGCCCGCGATCGGTGCCTACACCTCGAATTTCGGTGCTCGCTGGGGCACCCTGCATGCCGGCGTGGACATCGCAGGTCCGATCGGCACCCCGATCCTCGCGGTCGCCGACGGTGTCGTCATCGATTCGGGTCCGGCGTCCGGCTTCGGCATGTGGATTCGGCTGCAGCACGCCGACGGCACCGTCACCGTCTACGGACACATCGACCAGTCCATGGTGACGGTGGGTCAGCAGGTCATGGCGGGCGATCAGATCGCCACGATGGGCAACCGCGGCTTCTCGACCGGCCCGCACCTGCACTTCGAGGTGCATCTGGGCGGCACCGACAAGATCGATCCGGTTCCGTGGCTCGCGACCCGCGGCATCAGCCTCGGCACCACGCGGGACTGACGCTCCCCGACGCCGGGCCCCGCCGAACGGAGCCCGGCCTCCCCCTCGTCTAGAGCTTGATCATCGGCACACCGCCGACGAGCATCAGCCGCACCTTGCCCGCACTTCCGAAGTCGATGACGACCGTCGCGGTCGGTCCGGACCCCTTCGTCTCGAGCACCGTCCCGAGCCCGTACTTGTCGTGGCTGACCCGGTCTCCGACTGCGAGCACGAGTTGATTGTTGCGGGCGCGGGCACTGCCGAAGCCGGATCCCGTTCCCGAACCGCCACCGAATCCGGACACACCACCGTATCCGGACCCACCACCGTATCCGCGGGAATGTCCCGACCCGATGGAATGTCCGCCCGAACGGGAGGGTTCCTCCCGCTTCCACTCGATGAGGTCTTGCGGAATCTCTTGCAGGAAACGCGATTCAGGGTTCGACAGCGGCTGCCCCCAGGACGATCGCAAGACGGCGCGACTGAGATAGAGCCTGCGCCGGGCGCGGGTGATCCCGACATACGCCAGGCGACGTTCCTCGGCGAGTTCGGCCGGGTCGCCGAGCGCACGCATGTGCGGGAACTGGCCGTCTTCCCACCCGGTGACGAACACCACCGGAAACTCCAACCCCTTGGCGGTGTGCAGGGTCATCAAGGTCACGACACCGTCATCGTTCTCGGGAATCTGGTCCGCATCGGCGACGAGCGAGACCTTCTCGAGGAACGCGGGTAGCGACCCGGGTTCGGGATCGCCTTCCTCGCGCTCATCGTCGTCGAACCCAGCGGCGTTGCGCGCATCTGAGCTGAATTCCCTTGCTACACTGACTAGTTCATTGAGGTTGTCAAGTCGGGCGCCGTCTTGCGGGTCGTCGCTCGCGGCAAGCTCCGCACGGTAGCCGGTCCGTTCGAGGACCGCCTCGACCACGTCGCCGAGATCGACGAGTTCGTTTCCGTCCGAGTCGGTTTCGGTGAGCAGCGCGCGGAGCCCGCCGAGGGTGTCGGCGAACGCGACAATTGCCTTCTGCGAACGCGTATTCAGCAACGGCACCGTACCTGCGGCCGCATCGGCGAGGGCCTTGCCGAAACTGATTCCGAGCCGTTCGGCGTGCACGGCGACGCACGCTTCGGCACGGTCGCCGATGCCGCGGCGCGGGGTGTTGAGAATGCGGCGCAGACTCACCGTGTCGTCGGGGTTGGCGAGCACCTTCAGGTACGCGACCAGATCGCGAACCTCCTTGCGCTCGTAGAAGCGCACACCCCCGACAACCTTGTAGGGCACCCCGTGACGAATGAAGATGTCCTCGAGCGCACGGGAGGAATTGTTGGTCCGGTAGAAGACGGCGACGTCGGCGAACCGGATCTCCCCGGCCGAGGTGAGCCGGTCGATCTCCGCGGCGACGAACTGCGCCTCGTCGTGCTCGTTGTCGGCGACATACCCGACGATGAGGTCGCCCTCGCCCGAATCGGTCCACAACCGCTTCTCGCGCCTGCCCGCGTTGCGGGAGATCACCGAGTTGGCCGCGGACAGAATGTTCTGCGTCGAACGGTAGTTCTGCTCGAGCAGGATCGTCCGGGCATCCGGGTAGTCACGTTCGAATTCTTCGATGTTGCGGATCGTCGCGCCGCGGAATGCGTAGATCGACTGGTCCGCGTCGCCGACGACGCACAGTTCGCTCGGCGGTACCGGACTCTCGTCCCCTGCCTCGCCGACCAGGGCGCGCACCAGCACGTACTGGGCATGGTTGGTGTCCTGATACTCGTCGACGAGCACATGCCGGAACCTGCGCCGGTAGTACTCGGCGACCTGCGGATGGGCCTGCAGGAGCGCGACCGTCTCGCCGATGAGGTCGTCGAAATCGAAGGCGTTCGCCGACCGCAGTCGCTGCTGATAGGTGGCATACACGGTCGCGACGATGCGCGGTAGGTCGGCGGGGTCGCTCTCGGCATTCGCGGCGGCCTCGTGCGGACCGACCAGTTCGTTCTTCAGGTTCGAGATCTGCGTGGCGAGGAGCCTGGCCGAGTACTTCTTGGTATCGAGGTCGAGGTCCTTGGCGATCATGGTGAGCAGGCGCCGCGAGTCGTCGGCGTCGTAGATCGTGAAGTTCGAGTTCATGCCGGACAACAGGGCCGACTGCGCTCGCAGGATCCGCACACAACTCGAATGGAAGGTCGAGACCCACATGCTGTTGGCGCGCGGACCGACCAGGTGTGCGACGCGTTCGCGCATTTCTGCGGCCGCCTTGTTGGTGAACGTGATCGCCAGGATCTGGCCGGGTGCGACCCCACGTTCGGCCAGCAGGTACGCGATTCTCCGGGTGAGCACCGCCGTCTTGCCCGAACCGGCACCGGCGACGATGAGGAGTGGGCCACCGTCGTGCGTGACCGCGTCCCGCTGCGGCGGGTTCAGCCCCGCGAGCAGTACGTCGGGGGAATCCGCACCGACGTGTCGAGGCGAATCGGAGTCGGGGTGGCCGAAAGCAACAGGACTGTTCATCGTCGTACCAAACTACCGGCGGCCACCGACATCCGTGTAGACACCCGATCCGGACCTTCCGGTCAGGCTAACCTTACTTGGCTAGCCGATTCGTCGGGTGGCAGACTGGTTTCCATGTCATGTGACCGCTGTCGACCGGTTGGACGGATAGTCCGGCCGGTGTCGGATTCACAGCACCGACGCCTGACCGCACGGTCTTGATCGACTTCGGCGGTAACGCCCACCGCCACGGAAGCGATCCCAGTTCTGACGCGAGGAGATGACATGAGCACCAACATCGACGCTGCCGCATCCGATTCTGCCGCCGACGCGCCCGCAAGCGAGGCGGAGATCGACGACCTCCGCAAGGAGATCGACCGACTCGACGCCGAGATCCTCGCCGCGGTCAAGCGCCGCACCGAGGTGTCGCGCATCATCGGCCGCACCCGGATGGCGTCCGGCGGTACCCGATTGGTGCACAGCCGCGAGATGAAGGTGCTCGAGCGGTTCAGCGACCTCGGCCAGGAGGGTCACACCCTCGCGATGCTGCTGCTCCGCCTGGGCCGCGGCCGACTCGGCCAGTAGCACTTGCCGGGAATCCGGATTCCGGATACCCGGCCCCCGCCGCAGGCGATCGTTATTCGAAGGCGATGTACTTCGTTTCGAGGTACTCTTCGATCCCTTCGCTGCCGCCTTCCCGCCCGATCCCGGACGCCTTGATCCCGCCGAACGGCGCGGCCACGTCGGAGATCACCCCCCGATTGACGCCGACCATGCCGGATTCGATGGCCTCGGACACTCGCAGGGCGCGATCGAGGCTGCGCGTGTACATGTAGGCGGCCAGGCCGTATTCGGTGGCGTTGGCCGCCGCGATCGCTTCGTCCTCGGTGTCGAAGCCGGCGATCGCCGCGACCGGGCCGAAGACCTCTTCGGTCATGATCCGTGCGGACGGCGGGACGTCGTCGAGGACGGTCGCCGGGTAGAACCAGCCCGGCCCATCCGGTGCCGTGCCGCCGAGCCGCAGTTTCGCGCCGGTCGCAACCGCATCGTCGACGAGCGTGTGGACGGTGTCCTTCTGGTCTGCGTCGATGAGGGGACCGAGCGTCGTGTCCGGAACGGTGCCCGGTCCGAGCCGATACTCGGCCATCTTCTCGGTGAGTTTGACGACGAACTGTTCGCGGACCGAATTCGCGACGTGAAACCGGTTCGCGGCCGTGCACGCCTCGCCGCCGTTGCGGAGTTTCGCCGCGAGCGCACCGTCGACGGCGGCGTCGAGATCGGCGTCGTCGAACACCAGGAACGGTGCGTTGCCGCCGAGTTCCATCGACGTGCGGAGCATCGCGTGACCCGCCTTCGCGGCCAGTGCCCGGCCGACGCTCGTCGACCCGGTGAAGGTGAGTTTGCGCAGTCGCGGATCGTCGATCAGCGGCCCGGTCACCGCACCCGCGTGGGAGGTCGGCAGTACCGAGAGCACCCCCTTCGGCACGCCCACCTCCTCGAGGACGCGGGCGAGCAGCAGCATCGTCAGCGGGGTCGCCGATGCCGGTTTGACGAGCATCGTGCACCCGGCGGCGAGCGCAGGACCGATCTTGCGGGTTCCCATCGCGAGCGGGAAATTCCACGGGGTGATCGCCAGGCACGGACCGACGGGTTGCTTCGTGACGACGATGCGCCCGGTGCCGGAACCCGACCGGCTGTAGCGGCCGGCGATGCGCACTGCCTCCTCGGAGAACCACCGGAAGAACTCGGCGCCGTAGCGGACCTCGGCGCGGCTTTCCGGCAGCGCCTTGCCCATCTCGAGGGTCATGAGCAGTGCGAAGTCGTCGGCGCGTGCGGTGACCGCCTCGAAGGCCGCGCGCAGCAGCTCACCGCGTTCGCGGGGCGCGGTGGCCGCCCAATCCGCTGCCGCAGCGACGGCCGCGTCGAGTGCGCGGGCCGCGTCGGCAGGGCTCGCGTCGGCGACGTCGGCGATGACGTCCCCGGTGGCGGGATCGTGAACGGGGAAGGTCGCGTCGTTCTCGGCGGCAGCCCAGTCACCTCCGAGAAACAGGTCGGTGGGCACGGAGCGCAGAATCTCTGGGGTGTCCATGTCCCCCATCATGCGCCGCTGACGTGATCTCCGTTTCCGACCGACGGGTAACCTGCGTCGCGCACTAGTCTCTGCAGGCATGGACAACGTGACCCGCACCGCCCCGTGGCAACAGCTCGCCGAGCACCGTGCGGACGTCGAGTCGCTGCACCTGCGCGAGTTGTTCGCGGCGGAATCTTCTCGCGCCGAGTCGTTCACGCTGACAGCGGCCGACCTGTACATCGACTACAGCAAACACCTGATCACCGGTCGCACCCGCGAACTACTGTTGGATCTGGCCCGAACGTGTGGGGTCGAGGCGCACCGCGACCGCATGTTCGCAGGCGACCACATCAACAATTCGGAGAACCGGGCGGTGCTGCACACGGCACTGCGCCTTCCTCGCGAGGCGACGCTGACCGTCGACGGGCAGAACGTCGTCGCGGACGTGCATGCGGTGCTCGACAAGATGGGAGATTTCACCGACCGGGTCCGCGACGGCCGGTGGCGCGGCGCAACCGGTGAACGCATCACGACGGTCGTCAACATCGGTATCGGCGGGTCGGATCTGGGGCCGGTGATGGTGTACCGGTCGTTGCGGCACTATGTCGACGCCGGTGTCGAGGCCCGGTTCGTGTCCAACATCGATCCGGCCGATCTGACGAAGAATCTGCGGGGTCTGGACCCCGCCCGGACACTGTTCATTGTTGCGTCCAAGACCTTCTCGACGCTCGAGACCCTGAGCAATGCGACGGCGGCCCGCCGCTGGCTGGTCGCGGCACTCGGCGAGGATGCGGTCGCGAAGCATTTCGTCGCGGTGTCCACCCACGAGGGCCGGGTCGCCGAGTTCGGGATCGACCCGGAGAACATGTTCGGGTTCTGGGACTGGGTCGGCGGCCGGTATTCGGTGGGGTCGGCGATCGGATTGTCGGTGATGGCCGCGATCGGCAGGGAGCGGTTCGCGGAGTTGCTCGCCGGATTCCATGCAATGGACACGCATTTCGCGACCGCGCCACTCGAATCCAATGCGCCGGTGCTGCTGGGTCTGCTCGGTGTCTGGTACACCAGTTTCCTCGGGGCGCAGTCCCGCACGGTGCTCCCCTACAGCAACGATCTGGTGCGGTTCCCCGCCTATCTGCAGCAGTTGACGATGGAGTCGAACGGTAAGTCGGTGCGCGCGGACGGCAGCGCGGTGACGTATCCGACCGGGGAGATCTTCTGGGGCGAGCCGGGGACCAACGGGCAGCACGCGTTCTATCAGTTGCTGCACCAGGGTACGCATCTGATCCCTGCCGACTTCATCGGCTTCGTCCGGCCGCTCGACGATCTGCCGACGATCGACGGCAGCGGCTCGATGCACGACGTGCTCATGTCGAACTTCTTCGCGCAGTCGACAGTGCTGGCGTTCGGCAAGTCCGCGGACCAGATCCGCGCCGAGGGCACCGACGAGGCGCTGGTACCGCACAAGGTGATGCCTGGCAATCGGCCGTCGACGACGATTCTGGCGCCGGTGCTGACGCCGTCCACACTGGGCCAACTCATTGCGCTGTACGAGCACGAGGTGTTCGTACAGGGTGTGATCTGGGGTATCGATTCGTTCGACCAGTGGGGGGTGGAGTTGGGGAAGGTGCAGGCGCTCGCCCTGGAACCCGCGCTGACCGACCCGGGTGAGCCGGCGTCACTGGGCGATTCGTCGACGGACGCGCTGATCCGTGAGTACCGACGGTTGCGCAGGAGCTGACCTGCCGGTCGACGCGGTGATTGCGAATCCGCGCACTCTGCAGGAGGAGCGGATTCCGAATCGGTGGGCGAGTCGCCGGCTGACATCCTGGACTGCGTCCGTCAGGCAGCGCGGGGATGCGACCACGCGGCGGTGGTGTGGATGTGGCCGTTCTCATCGATCAGGCGGGCCGCCAGCCCGTACTGTTCGAGCCAGCGCATCGCCCCGATACCGCGGCGCAGGGCGGTCGCGCAGGCCGCGTCGGCCCACACCGCGTCCGCGGCGATGACGGTGACTTCGTCCCACACCGACCTCGCGGCGTCTCCGCTGCTGCGAGTCGACATCGCCGCGCCGGCCGGAACTTCGACACTCCCACCTCCGGGCAGGTCGATCTGCCAGCCCCCTGCAGGACAGTGACCGGCGGTGGTCATGGTCTCGCCCATCCGCACCAGGACACCGCATTCGAGATTGTGTGCCACCTCGAACGCGGCCCGGTCGACGGTGTCGGCTTTCGCGGTTTCGCTGATATCCAGGCTCACACCCCACGGCGCCAGCACGGTCTCGCCGTCGAGTTGCACGTCGAGATAGGTGGGAATCGGATGGATCGGCGACGTGGCGTTCTCGTCCAGGTCGGTGTCGTCCGCCGACAGGGGATCGACGGCGCCGTCGGTCATCCGGGCCGCCCACAGCGCCGAACGCAACAGCACCGACAGACGGGGGCTGACCTGCACCGGGATACCTTGGGCGAGATTGACGGCGTGGATCTCGGCGTCGCCGTGCCGCAGGTCGCAGACCGCCTCGGACTCGGCGAGGATCGCCCGGACCGCCCGCTCCGCGTCGTGCAGCGCGTCGCATTCGGTCACGGCGAGCGTGACGCGCTCCCCCCACCCCCGCCATCTGCTGAATCTGATCATGACGGGCTCCACGCGCGTTCGACGATCGAGTGACGACAATCTCCAGTATGCGCCCGGTCAGACCCTGTCGAGAATCCCCGCCGTGTCGACCCCGGTGGGCAGGGTGCCCAGCGTGATCCCCCGATCGTGGTCGAGGCGGCTCGCACAGAACGCGTCGGCGACGGCCGGCGACCCGTGCCGCACCAACTGTGCGCCCTGCAGGACCAGCGCCATCAGTTCGACGACGCGGCGGGCCCGGTACTCGATGTTCTCGAGGTCGGCGAGTTCCTTACCGACGTGGGAGATGGCGTCGTCGAGCCTGTGATCGGCGCCCTCGGCGAGCCTGATCTCGGCGAAGAATGCCTCGACGGTGTCGGGTTGCTTGATCATCGCGCGCAACGCGTCGAGCGCGGCGACGTTCCCGGAACCCTCCCAGATCGACATGAGCGGCGACTCGCGGAACAGCCGTGGCATACCCGAATCCTCCGCGTAGCCGTTGCCACCGAAGCATTCGAGGGCTTCGGCGGCGTGCGCGGGTGCCCGCTTGCACACCCAGTATTTGGTGACGGCGAGCGCGATGCGCCGCAGTGCCGCTTCCTGCGGGTCGGCGGTGGCACGGTCGGTGGCACCGGCCAACCGCATCATCATCGTGGTGGCCGCCTCGGATTCGACGACGAGATCAGCGAGTACGTTGCGCATGAGCGGCTGATTGATCAGCAACGCGCCGAACGCTTTTCGGTGCCGGGCGTGATGCACCGCGCGCAGTGTCGCCATGCGAATCCCCATCGAGGATCCGATGACGCAGTCGAGCCGGGTCATGTTGACCATCTCGATGATGGTCGCGACACCGCGACCTTCCGGTCCGACGAGCCAGCCGGTCGCACCCTGGTATTCGATTTCCGACGACGCGTTGGACTTGTTGCCCAGCTTGTCCTTGAGCCGCTGGATGTGAATGCGGTTGCGGGCGCCGCCCGGCAACACCCGCGGAAGCAGGAAACAACTCGGGCCGTGCTCGGTCTGCGCGAGCGTCAGGAACAGGTCCGACATCGGCGCCGACGTGAACCACTTGTGTCCGACGATCGTGTAACTGCCGTCGGTGTTCCCGGTCGCGGTCGTGGTGTTGGCGCGCACATCGGAGCCGCCCTGCTTCTCCGTCATCGACATGCCCGCGATCAGTCCGCGCTTCGCACTCGGTTCGCGCAGGCCGAAATCGTAGTGGGGTGCGGCGAGCAGCGGTTCGTAGCGGTCGGCGAGTTCACGGTTGTGCCGGAGCGCGGGGATCGCCGCGTAGGTCATCGAGATCGGACACATGTGCCCGGCGTCGGACTGCCCCCACACATAGAACTTCGCGGCGCGGGCGGTGTGCGCGCCCGGCCGTGGGTCGCGCCAGGGTGCGGCGTGCAGGCCGTGTTCGACGGCGACGGTCATCAGATCGTGCCAGTGCGGATGGAACTCGACCTCGTCGATGCGGTTGCCGTACCGGTCGTGGGTGTGCAGAACCGGCGGGTACTCGTTCGCGAGGCGACCCCATTCCTGGGCGCGGGCGCCCCCCGCGAGCACCCCGAGGGCACGTACCTCTTCCTCCGCCCACCCGGCCCCTTCACGCCGCAATCCCTCGAGCAGCGCGGCGTCGTCGGCGACGTCGTAGGGCACGAGGTCCGGGACCTGATTGAACACCTCGTGGGTGGACGGGAAGGTCGCGTTCATCGGGATGCTCCCAGCGTTCGGAGGGCGATTGCGATGAGGTCGCGGCAACGCCGGTAGCGGCGCCCCCTATTGGCCGCCGTGGCATTGGACCTCCATCGCATTGGACCTCCATTCGCCGCAGTCGTCAACGGCGGCCGGCGCTACGGTCGATGATGTGAACCGGCTCAGCGTGGTGGACGAAATCTTCCTGCATCGGCACCGGGGGCTGGGTCTGCCGGTGGTCATGCAGGGTCTGTGGCGCAGCGACGACCGCGTCGACCTGCCCTTGCTGATCTCCCTGCACGACGCCCTCGCGCTCGGCCCACTCGGCCGCCGCGTCGTGCGCCCCCGCGTACCCGGCGCGCGCCCCCGATTCGAACCGAGCCGCGAGTGCCTGCCACTGCACTACCCGTCGGACCCGATCCCCGCCGACGGCATCGCGGCGTGGG
>NZ_JBAQXC010000204.1:0-1858 GCF_049299235.1 Rhodococcus sp. (in: high G+C Gram-positive bacteria)
AATCAGGACAGGTCGACCTGCGCGACCCGGGAGTCGAGCTGCGAGGTGATCTGCTCGACCTCCGCATCGCCGACGACCCGGTCGACACGCAGGATGACGGTGGCGCCCTCGCCCTCGGCGTCCTGGCTCAGCGCCGCGGCCTGAATGTCGATGGATGCGTTGCCGAGGATGGTGCCGAGGGTGCCGAGCACACCCGGACGGTCCGCGTAGTGCACGACGATGTTGTGTCCCTCGGCACGCAGGTCGAAGCTGCGGCCGTTGACGTTGACGATCTTCTCGATCTGCTGCAGGCCGGTCAACGCACCGGCGACGGCGGTGACGGTGCCGTCGGCGGCCACGGCACGCACCTCGACGGCGCTGCGGTGTGTCTGCGCCTCGGTGTGCTTGTCGACCTCGACGCCGACGCCGCGCTGCTCCGCGAGTTGCGGGGCGTTGACGAAGGTGACGGCCTCGTCGCTGCTGGCGGAGAACAGGCCCCGCAGTGCGGCGAGCCCGAGGATGTCGACATTCTCGGCGGACAGCTCACCGCTCGCGATGACCTGCACGTTCTGCACGGCCTCGGGCGACAGGGTGCCGGCGAGCAGGCCGAGTTTGCGGACGAGTTCGAGCCACGGCGCGACCTCTTCCCCGACCGGGCCGCCGGAGACGTTGACGGCGTCCGGCACGAACTCGCCGGCCAGTGCCAGCAGCACGCTCTTGGCGACGTCGGTGCCTGCGCGGTCCTGCGCCTCGGAGGTGGAGGCACCCAGGTGCGGGGTGACGACCACGTTGTCCAGGTCGAACAGCGGCGAATCGGTGCACGGCTCGCTGTTGAACACGTCGAGGCCGGCGGCGCGGACCTTCCCGGAGACGAGTGCGTCGTGCAGCGCGGATTCGTCGATCAGGCCACCGCGGGCAGCGTTGACGATGATGACGCCGTCCTTGGCCTTGGCCAGACGCTCGGCGTTGATGAGGCCGGCGGTCTCCTTCGTCTTGGGCAGGTGCACCGAGATGAAGTCGGCGCGCTCGACGAGCTGATCGATATCGACCAGTTCGATACCGAGCTGCGCGGCGCGCGCGGCGGGCAAGTAGGGGTCGTACGCGATGATCGTGGTTTCGAAGGCTGCGAGGCGCTGCGCGAAGAGCTGGCCGATGCGGCCGAGCCCGACGACGCCGACTGTCTTGCCGAGGATCTCGGTGCCGTTGAAGCTCGAGCGCTTCCACGTCTTTTCCCGCAGGGTGCGGTCGGCGGCCGGGATCTGGCGCGCGGTCGACAGCAGCAACGAAACGGCGTGTTCGGCAGCCGAGTGGATGTTGGACGTCGGCGCGTTGACGACCATGACGCCACGCTCGGTGGCGGCGGGGATGTCGACGTTGTCGAGGCCGACACCGGCGCGTCCGACGATCTTGAGTTTCGTCGCGGCGGCGAGTACCTCGGCGTCCACGGTGGTGGCGGAGCGCACGAGCAGCGCGTCGGCGTCGGGCACGGCCGCGAGCAGCGCGGGGCGGTCCGGGCCGTCGACCCAGCGCACCTCGACGCCGTCGCCGAGCGCATCGACGGTCGATTGCGCGAGCTTGTCGGCGATCAGGACTACGGGACGGCCATTCTGGCTCACGTGCGAACTCCCTGTGGTTGATTGTTCTGTCGGTGTCGACGACGCGCGCACCCCCTCGGCGCGCGACACAGCCGTGACGACGTCGAGTTTAGAACCCTTGGTCCCGGCATGGGCGTTCGGCCCGGGGTTGTCCTACCTGATGGAACGGAACCCGAGCCGGGCCGCGGGACGGTCCGGGGCGCCCGATCGCTCTAACCGGACCACGCGAATTACGTTCTCGCACAATCACATCGAAACCAGCAACGCCGGCCCGGCCCCCCAGA
>NZ_JBAQXC010000205.1:0-12305 GCF_049299235.1 Rhodococcus sp. (in: high G+C Gram-positive bacteria)
GGGCGCCGGGCCTCGAGCGCGAACTGCACGGAGCTCATGCGGTCGCGACGGCCTTCTCCGGTCGTGCACGGGCAGCACAACCCGCGTTGGTCGACGGCATGCCCGGCGCGGTCTGGGCGCCCGGTGGAGTGGTCCGGTCGGTGTTCGTGTTCGTCGTCGAGGACGATCGTGTCTGCTCGATCGAGGTGGTCGTCGAGCCCGATCTGGTCGCGGCCCTCGACGTCGTGCTCGAGGACTGACTCCGCGACCTGCGATCCGCCGCGGCCGCTGCTACCGATCCGCCGCTACCGATTCCGAGCGAACGGTACATCCGATCGATTGCATGAGACGAGCGATACATTCGCTCCGACCCGGCACACGCCGACGCCGGACACCGGCGTGGTACGACTGCGAGAGAGCGACTGCCGACCATCGTGGTCATGGAACGATACGCACCGGCCGGGCCGACCTGTCCGCGAGGGACGCGATGCGGGTTTCGACCGCGGCGACGGCCAGCGCGACCGCGTAGTCGAACTCGGTGTTGCTGTCGTAGCGGGCGAGATGCGGCGCGACGTCGACGACGGCAGGGAGCCCGGAGTTCTCGAGGGCCGCGCGCCTGCGGTCGACCTCGTCGGGATCGGACGATCCGTAGGTCGGGCCGGCGTGTGTCTCGCGCAGCAGTGTTCCGATGAGGGTGGCGAGGACCGCGCGCAGCAGGTGGACGGATTCGGCGGGTGGGCATCCTGCCGCGCGCAGGATGCCGATGGCGGCGTCGACCGGCGCGAGACCTTCGACGCTGGCGAGTTGCCGGGTGAGGACGAGCGAGGCCGCGGTGGGGTGGGCCAGCGCTACTTCCCGGAATGCGGTCGCGAGTGCGTGGAGGTCGGTGCCCAGGTCTCCGGTCGGCGCGTCGAGGGTGATGGATCCGAGGACCCGCTCGGCGACCGCGTCGAGCAGGGCATCCTTGCCGTCGATGTGGTTGTAGAGGCTCTTCGGGTCGACGCCGAGGCCGCGGGCGACGGTGCGCATGCTCACCCCGTCGAGGCCGTCGGCGGCGATCACGTCGAGGGCGGCGTCGACGATCGCGGGGCGGGAGAGGTTCGACGTTCCTTTCGGGGGTCGTCCCCGTCGCGGTGGTGGGTTCACGTGGCCATTGTGCCGCACGCCCTTGATTTAATCCACGCTGTGGATTTATTGTGGATGGCGACCATCCCCACGCACCAGGAGCTCACCGTGTCCGACGCGTCCCGCCGCTTCACCCTGCCCGCCGAGAGCATCCTGCGCGCGCGAGAGAAAGTGGTCCTCGACCACTTCCACGACGAGGTCCGCCAGGACTGGGACGCCACCCTGTCGACATTCCCGCACCCGCACTACGAGTTGATCGCGCAGATGCTCGTGCACGACGGCGACGACGAGGTTCGCGACTACTACGCCGACACCCGCGTCGCCTTCCCCGACCAGGACCACGAGATCATCGCGTTCCGGCACAGTCATGACGCCGTCGTCGTCGAATTCTGGCTTCTCGGAACTCATCTCGGCCCGTTGGGGAAGATCCCACCGACCGGTTCGAAACACCGGACCCGAATGACGGCGTATTTCGTGTTCGACGAGAACGAAAACCTGGTGACCGAACGCATCTATTTCGATCAGCTCACCATCCTCAAACAGCTCCTCGGCGGACTCGACAAGCGCAATCCCCGCGATCTGCTCACGCTCGGTCGCGCGGTCGTCGGTGCACTCTCGGTCGCCGGCACCGCCCCCGACCCGCGCCTGTTCGACACCCCAATTCCGGACCTCACAGCTCCAGACCTCGGCGAAACGCCCGGAGCTCTCGGATGAAGGTCCACCACCTCAACTGCGGCACGATGCACCCGCCGCTGACTCCGGACGGACTCGTCTGCCACGTCCTGCTGCTCGAAACCGACGACGGTCTGGTCCTCGTCGACAGCGGCCTCGGACTCCACGACGCCGCCGACCCGCGCGCCCGGTTCGGCCCCGGCCGGCACTACGTCCGGCCCGTCTTCGATCCGGCCGAGTCCGCAATCCGGCAGATCGAAGACCGTGGACTCGACCCGCGGGACGTCCGGCACATCGTCCTCACTCATTTCGATGCCGACCACACCGGTGGAATCGCGGACTTCCCGTGGGCACAGATCCACCTCACCTCGGGTGAGGCCGATGCGGCGCTGAATCCGCGCGGCCCGGTCGAGAAGAGCCGTTACCTGCGGTCGCAGCGGCGGCACGATCCGCGTCTGGTGCGGCACGACGTCGCTGCAGGCGACCGGTGGCGCGGCTTCGCGGCCGCGCGGGAACTGACCGCGATCGCCTCGGGGGTCGTGCTCATCGGTCTGCCCGGGCACAGTCGCGGCCACGCCGCCGTCGCGGTCGACGCCGGCGACCGGTGGGTCTTCCACGCCGGAGACGCGTTCTTCCACCGCGCTCAGGTCGACGGCACCGGCCGCGCACCCCGGTCGCTGACCCTGATGGAGGGGTTCATGGCGTCCGATCGTCGCGCGGTCGCCGCGAACCATCGGCGCCTGACCGAGTTGTGGAACACGGCCGAACCCGACCTGATCGTCGTCAACGCGCACGACCCACACCTGCTGGCGCGGGCTCGTCACACTGTGGTCTGACGGTCCAGGTGGTCTGACGGTCAGCCGCGGGCTGCCGCCTCGAGCACCGGCACCTCGATCTTGTGCATTTTCATCAACGCGTCGCTGACCCTGCGCACGACGTCGGTGTCCGGATCGGACATCAGTTCGGTGAGTCTGCGGGGCACCACTTGCCAGGACACCCCGAACCGGTCCTTCAACCATCCGCACTGGGATTCCTCCCCGCCGTCGGCGGTCAGGGCGTCCCAGTAGTGGTCCACCTCGTCCTGGTCCGCGCAGTCGATCGAGAACGACACGGCCTCACTGAACCGGAACTCGGGACCGCCGTTGAGGCCGCCGAACAGGGTTCCGTCGAGTTCGAAGTCGACGGTCAGGACGGTACCCTCCGGTACAGGAGACCCTTCGGGGTAGTGAGTCACGTTCAGGATGCGGGAGTTGGGAAACACCGTGATGTAGTACTCGGCCGCTTCCTGTGCGTTCATGTCGAACCACAGCCACGGGGTGATCTTGGGCATTGTCGTCTCCTCGTCTCGTACTTGCGTCGTCGAATACACAGACCGGGGCGGGCAGTAAAACTCATCGGTCGGGTGCCTCGGCCGGTGAGAAGTAGTCCCGGATCGGGGTGCGGACCCACCAGGCCCCGGCCTTCTGCCGTTCGGCGCGTGTGGTGAACCGGTAGCGAAACAGTCGCGCCCGAATGAAATGCGGCGGTTCATCCGGGAAAGGGTTGTACCGCAACAGCTTCAATGTGCATTCGTCGCCGCACAGTAGTTTGGTCATGAGCTGCGGGAACCACCGGACCGCGTAGTCCTGGGAGATTCCAGCGAACCACATGAGCCAATCCAGACGCAGGTGGTATGGCGCGAACTGGCGGGGTCGCCGTCGCACGTCGCCCGGTTTTCCCCTGAATTCGTATTCCTTCCACACCGTGTCGGGGCCGAGGATGGTGTCCGAGGTGCCTTCGACGACAACCTCCCGCCGTACCCGTGTCACGCTGCCGAACGCGCCGTAGGTGTTGACGAAATGCCACCGGTTGAAGCTCGCATTCATTTTCTGTTTGCCCGACGCCATGTTCCGTACCGGCTGGTAGCTCAGCGCCACCACCACGACAGCCAACGCCAGCACGCCGGCGGTGAAGATGCCCGGTGTGTCGTTGTGGCTGCCCTGGGGGCCCAAAAGAGACACCGTGCGATAAAAGGAATCCGGGATCACCGACAGCCCCAGGATGATCGCCATCCAGTTCAACCACGCGAAGTTTCCGCTCACCACCAGCCACAACTGGGTGACGATCATGATCGCGACTGCGATCCCCGCGACCGGTTGCGGCAGGAAGAGGCCGAACGGGACGACGAGCTGCGTGACATGGTTGCCGGCGACCTCGACCTTGTGCAGCGGCCGCGGCAAGTGATGGAAGTACCAGCTCAACGGCCCGGGCATGGGCTGCGTTTCGTGGTGGTAGTACAGGCACGTCAGGTCACGCCAGCAGCGGTCGCCGCGCATCTTGATCAGGCCGGCACCGAATTCGAGGCGGAAGAGCAGCCACCGCAACAAGATCAGCACGACGAACGGCGGTGCGGTCGCAGCGTTTCCCAGGAACATCGCGAGCACACCGGCCTCGAGCAGCAACGATTCCCACCCGAACGAATACCACACCTGCCCCACATTGACGATCGACAGGTACAGCGCCCACAGCACGAACCACACGAGCATCGTCGCCGGAAGCGGCAGCAGATCTGTGAAACCCAGTACGGTGGCGGCGGCGAGTGCAGCTCCGGTCACTGCGACGGCCGCGAAGAAGCGATCCGTGTAGTGGCGGTGGAAGATGCTCGGTGCGCGCCGGAACGGAACCGCCCGCACGAAGTCCGGGATCGGCAACAGCCCCTCGCTGCCGAGCAGCGCGCGAAACTGGTTGAACGCGACCAGGAACGCGACGAGGTAGAGAGCCGCGAGTCCCCGAGTGAAGAACATCCGGCCCCACGTATAGCCGTCCGCATCGAACCAGTCCACCGCTGTCTCCGATTTCGGGGATCCCGCCGATCGGCCATGTGTGGAACCCTCCACGGGTGAAGGTTCCCACCACCCGGACAGACCGAATATCGGTTCCCACCACCAAGGAGAACACGTGACCGAGATTGCCGCTACCCCCGCTGTCGGCCCCGGCCGGGAACGCCAGGGCGTCGTCTACCGGGACGGTGCGCTCGGCCGTCGGCCCACCGTGCCGACCACATTCACCGACCTCGAACGTGCCGCACGGCGAGCCAGTTCGGCACGTGCCTGGGCGTATGTCGCGGGCGGCGCGGGCGAGGGCCGCACGATGGCCAACAACCGGCGCGCTTTCGACCGGTGGGCGATCGTGCCGCGCATGGCGCACGGCATCACCGAACGCGACCTCGGCACCACCGTGGTGCACACCGCGTTGTCGTCGCCGCTGCTGCTCGCACCCGTCGGTGCGGGCGCGTTGCTCGCCCCCGACAGCGACCTGGCGATCGCGCGGGCTGCCGCGGCGACGGGAGTGCCGTACATCTTCTCCAATCAGGGCTGCAATCCGATGGAGGACTGCGCCGCCGTGATGGGCGACGCGCCACGTTGGTTCCAGCTGTACTGGAGTTCCGACGAGAACCTCGTCGACAGCCTCCTGCGCCGGGCCGAGACGATCGGCGCCGAGGCCGTCGTCGTCACCCTCGATACGACGATGCTGGGATGGCGTCCGCAGGACCTGAACCTCGGTTCGCTGCCGTTCGCGCGCGGTGAGGGCATCGCCCAATACACGTCCGATCCGCGTTTCCGCGACATCGTGCGCCGGCGGATCGAGGCGGCGCGTGAAGTGGTCACCGAGCGACCCGATGTCACCTTCGGTGCGATCCGAACATTGCTCGCGATGACCCGCAACCACCCCGGCCGGTTCCTCGACAACCTACGCTCCCCCGTGCCGCGCGCCGCCGCGGAAACATTCCTCGACATCTACTCCAATCCCGGTTTGAACTGGGA
Organism: Rhodococcus sp. (in: high G+C Gram-positive bacteria); assembly: GCF_049299235.1. Classification (GTDB taxonomy): domain Bacteria; phylum Actinomycetota; class Actinomycetes; order Mycobacteriales; family Mycobacteriaceae; genus Rhodococcus. Next base: position 5,580 of record NZ_JBAQXC010000205.1, read on the forward strand.
TCATCTGGCGACGCTGCGCGATCGCACCCGGTTACCGATCGTGCTCAAGGGAATTCTGCATCCCGACGACGCGCGCCGTGCCGTCGATCTCGGCGTCGACGCGATCGTGGTGTCGAATCACGGCGGGCGTCAGATCGACGGCTCGATCGCCTCGCTCGACGTACTCCTCGACATTCGGGCCGCGATCGGTCCGGCGCAGACTGTCCTACTGGACAGTGGAATCCGCAGCGGCGCAGACGTGTTCGTCGCGCTCGCCCTCGGCGCCGACGCAGTGCTGCTCGGCCGGCCCTACATGTACGGGCTGGCGGTCGCGGGCCGACGCGGTGTCGAGGACGTGATCCGCAACGTGATCGCCGAATTCGATCTCACGATGGCATTGACGGGAGCACGGTCGATCGACGACATCGACGAGCGATTCGTCCGCCCCAACCCGTCGGTATGAGAGCGTCGCCACGCAACGGTGTGAGAGCGTCGCCACTCAACGGTGTGCGAGCGCGGCTACACGTCAGCACTCGGTGAGGAGCGTTCGGCGCAGCCCACTCGCGCGCAGCACACGCCGACCCACACCCGCGCGCACGGCACCCTCCGTCCCGATGATCCGCACGTGGCTTCGGGCACGGGTGATTGCCGTGTACAGCAACTCTCGGGTGAGCAGCGACGCCTCCTGGTCGGGCAGAATCACGGACACGGTGTCGTACTGGCTGCCCTGGCTGCGGTGGATCGTCATCGCATACACGGTCTGCACCGCGGACAAGTGACTCGGGTGCAGCAGGAACGGGTCCTTGCCGCGTGCGAACGCCGCGACGAGCGCGTCGTCCTCTGTGCGCACCACAACCCCGGTGTCGCCGTTGTAGATGCGCAGGTCGTGGTCGTTCGCGGTGACCATGAGCGGCTGCCCCGGATACCAGCGTTCCGGATCGAGTCGACGTCCGGATGCGGCACCGATCCACTCCATCGCCTGCCGCGCCCAGCGCTGCACCCCGTACTCACCCTCCCGGTGCGCGCACAGTAACCGGTGCGCCTCGAACCGGGCCAGCGCCGTCGCCGCATCACCTGCGGCGGCAGCGGCGGTGGCCGCCTCCGCGGACCGGACGACGTCATCACGGAGAGATTCCACGTCCGCGGCGTCGTGGAACGACACCGCAGGGACGCCGCTGTTCAGGATCCGCATCGTCTCGTCGGCGTCGCCGTCGCGCACCGCCACCGCGAGCCGCGCGATGTCCCCACCGAACCGTCGACCACGACTGAGACGAACCACGCTGCCATACAACCTTTCCCGTTCACCGGCACCGAACGCGGCTTCGTCCGGGTCGTCGGTGGCAGCGAGGTCGCGTGCGGCGACGTTCAGAAATACCGGGTTCGGGGTGCCGGAGACGGGCCGGGCCACCAGATCGGCGAGAACCGCTCCGGCGTCGACAGAAGTGAGCTGGTCGGGATCGCCGACCAGCACGAGCCGAGTATCGGGACGCACCGCCTCGAGCAGACGACTCATCATCGTCAGCGACACCATCGAGGTTTCGTCGACGACGATCGCGTCGAACGGCAGGTGATTGCCCGCGTGGTAACGGAACCGAGTTCGTCCGCGCTGCCAGCCGAGCATCCGGTGCAGTGTCATGGCGGTGACGTCGGGGAGCAACCCGAGGTTCCCGGCCTGATCGCGCACCGATTCCTGCAGTCGAGCCGCCGCCTTGCCGGTGGGCGCCGCCAGACCGATCCGAATTCCCGGTCCGTGCACGGTGGTGAGCAGCGCGAGAATCCGTGCGACGGTATGAGTCTTGCCGGTACCCGGGCCACCGGCGATGACCGACGTCCAGTGAGTAGCCGCGAGTGCGGCTGCCACCCGCTGCCGGTCCGGCGCCGACGACGGACGGGACGGATCGACCGGATCACGGAACAACGCGTCGAGTCGACGCGCGAGCAGATCCGCATCGATGTCCGGGTAGTCGCGGGCACGGTCGTCCAAGGCGCGCCGCACGATCTGTTCCTGCCGGAAATAGCGGTCCAAGTACAACAGTGGCCCGGCATCGGTATCGACGAGCCGGAGCGGACGCAACGGACCGTTCGGCGATCCCGCGATCAAGGGGCTACGGCGCAACGCCGCGAGTACGGCATCGTCGTCGGGCCACGGCAACGCTGCCGGAACCACCCCGGAATCCTCGTCGACACCGACGTCTCGCAGGCGCGTCAGGTCCAGACACACCGACCCCGACCGCACGGCCCGCACTGCCAATGCGGTGGCGAGGTGGACGTCTTCGTCGGGTTCGCCGCCGAGGCCCGCCAACCGCAACGCGACGTGCACGTCGGCGGCAGCGAGGACACCGGCTTCGTTGAACGCCCGCAGGGCACCTTTGCCGCGTTGGGCCACCAGGACATCACTCACGATCGGTCCTTTCCTGCGAGCAGGTCGGATAATTCGGTGACGAGCGCAGCCGGTGGTGTCCAGTCGAATACGCCGACCCCAGCCGGGGTATTCGGTCCGACCATGCCGCGCACAAAGAGGTACTGCACTCCCCCGAGATGGGTCACCGGATCGTAGCCGGGCAGCCGCCACCGCAGATAGCGGTGCAGGGCAACCGAATACAACAACGCCTGCATCGGATAATGAGCACGCAGCATCTCCGCGGCCATCCGGTCACGGGTGTAGTGCTCGGTGGTCAGCTCGTCGGGCGCGAGCCGGTTCGTCTTGTAGTCGACGATCACGTAGTGGCATCTCCCGCCGCTGCGCTCGTCGCGCGCTGCGTCGGGAACCCGCAACACCGCGTCGATACTGCCGGTCAGATAGCCCCGCAACGGAATCGGATCGAGAGTCCGCACCAACTCGGCATAAGGGAGCATCGGGTCGTCGGCGGGAAGGTGCCTGCGCAGCAGCACACCGACCGCGTCGAGGGTCACGGCCGTCGCGACCGGAGTGTCACCGCCGGCGAGCGGGAACTCGAAGTCGAGTTCGGCCAACCGGTCCGATGGTGCGACGCCGGCGAGCGTCGTGCCGAGTGCGCCGAGCGGGGTGCGCAACACGGGTAGCAGAGCCGCGGCCAGCGCCTCCGGATCGACGTCCGAATGCTGCGCGACGATCACGTCGCGGCAGCGGACGAGCACTTCGGACTCGAGGTCGGCGGCTGCGGTGTCGACGACCTCGAGGACCGCGTGCACGAGGGTGCCGAACACGGCACCGCCGGGCAGCCCGTTCATGGGCGACTCGATCACCTGCACCGCCGGTACCGCCTGCGCGCTGCCGGCCGCCAGGGGCGGCTCCTCCGGTTCGTCACCCGTACCCGACTCCTCGACTTCACCTGCCGTACCAGGATTGTCGTGAGCCGAAGAGGTCAGTGCCGAATAGGATGTGCGGCACCAGTATTCGTCGATAGTACGGTCGAATCGGGCCACGGCCAGGGTGTCGTCACGGTCTCGACCACGACTCCACATCGATACCGCAATCGGGCCGGAACCGACCGCCTCAGTCACGATCAGTCCGTCCGCACGCTCGGACCACGCCGCGAAGTTGTCGGCGACGACTGCGTCGGACGGAACCTTCATGCTCGGGGCCAGGTCGGCGGTTCCGTCGACACGGCCGGCGATCATGCGGTGCAACGGCGACGAACCGGTGCCGTAGGACGGTGCCCACCACAGCGCAAGATGGCACCGGGCTCGGGTCAACGCGACGTACAGCAATCGCAGTTCCTCCCCGGCGGCTTCCGCGTCGTGCCTGCCCCGACGCTGCCCGTACCCGGGACTGCCCTCGCCGCCGACATCGAGGATGCGACGTCCGTCCTCGTGCAGCAGCAGCGGATCGGGATTCGGGTGCTTCGCCGAATCCCATCCGAACGGCACGTACACCGCCGGGAATTCGAGGCCCTTACTGCCGTGCACGGTGAGTATCTGGACGGCAGCGGCGTCGCTGTCGAGCCGGCGGCTGCGGTCCGCGCTACCCGTACCCGGGTCGAGCATCCGCTGCTCGAGCCACCGTGTCAGTGCCGCCGCACCGAGAAACTCTTCGGCGGCAACACGGTCGAGCAACTGCGCGATGTGCCGGACATCGGTCAGGTCGCGTTCGCCGGTCGAGGTGGCGAGCAGTCGAGGCTCGAGGCCGCCGATCGCCGCGAGCCGTTCGAACAGTGCCGCGAACCCGGACCGCACGAACACCGCCGCCAAGTCCCGCAGTATGCCGCCGACCTCGGCGACCAACTCGTCGCCGCGAGCGTCGACATCGTCGACGGTGTACCCGAGCAAGGGAGTCAGCGCGGCCAGCCGGACCCGGTCGGACCGGTGCGGCTGTTCGAGCGCGTGCAGCAGCCACAGCCATGTCTGCGCGGCTGGGGTCGCGAACACGCTGGTACCACCGGCCAGTACGCACGGCACGCTGGTCCGCACGAGCGCGTCGTACACCAGTGACACCTGTGTGTGCGTACGCACCAGCACGGCAATGTCGCCCGGTTCGATCTGCTTCGGGCTCGGGCCGTGCAGGGTGGTGGCGCCGCTGTCGAGCAGTCGCACGATGTCGGCGGCGACGTCACGCGCGACACGAGGCCGCAGGGCTCCCACCGCGGGAAATCCGGAGCTGCCCTGTGGTCCGGCGCCGGCCCGCGGTAGGTAGCGCAACCGGATCGGAGGCGCGCCGGTCAGCCGCGACGCTGGTTGCGCCGCGTCGACCGGATGCACGATGATCCGCGAATCACCCAGCGCGGCACCGCCGTACAGTTGACGCAACGCAGCGATCAGGTTGCCGTCGCTGCGCCAGTTCGTGGTCAACTCCAGGTGACTGTCGGCGACCGCGACAGCCTCGAGATAGCTGAGGACCTCCGCCCCGCGGAATGCGTAGATCGCCTGCTTGGGGTCGCCGACGAGCACGAGGGTGGTGTGGCCGTGGAAGGCGCTCCGCAGGATCTCCCACTGTTTCGGGTCGGTGTCCTGAAATTCGTCGACGAGCACCACCGCGAACCGCGTCCGAATCCGTTCGCACGCCGCATCACCGTGCTCGGAATCCGTGAGCACCCGATGTAGCAGCGCGAGCTGGTCGTCGAAGTCGCGCACACCCATCGCACGTTTGCGGCGCTCGACTTCGGCGCGTACGGCGCGAGCGAACGCGACCCGCTCCCCCGCCGGTGTGCCGTCGGCGCCTTCGGGCACGAGAGCCGCCTGCGGATCGAAGACCGCGGCGCGCGCGGCGGCTGTCGCCTCGGACACGGTGATCGGGGCGCGCTCGGCCCGACCGTAGGTACGCAGGTACAGATCCGCGACGACTTCGGCGGTGAGGTCGCCGATGTCCTCGACGAGGACCGCACCGGGATCACGCTCCCCTGCAATGCCGAGTTCGTCGAGCATGCGCTGACAGAAGCCGTGGGTGGTGGCGATGGTGGTGGCGTCGAAGTTCGACAGGGCCTGCCGCAGCCGTGCACGGTGTGCGGCGGCATCGCCCGTGGCGAGATGTCGGATCAACTCGTCACCGCTGCGTCGCGCGGTGTCCGGGTCGGCGAGCGCCGCCGCGACCGTGGTGAACCGCTCCCGGGTGCGTTCACGCAGTTCCTGCGTGGCGGCGCGGCTGAATGTCACGAGCAGCAGTTCCGGCAGGTCGGCGTGGCCTTCGGCGACGAACCGGGTTGCCAGGCTGACGATCGCGTAGGTTTTTCCGGTGCCGGCACTGGCCTCGAGCACCGTGGTGCCGCGCGGTAGCGGGCCGAGAAGGTCGAATGCCGTCGCGGACGAGGTCGGCGCAGTCATCATGGTCTCCCTTGGGTTTCCGAGGCCAGCAACGGTTCCCAGAGACGCCGGGCGAGTACCCCGAATCGGGTCGGGTCGTCGAACCAGGTGTGTTCGTCGTCGAGCGGTGCGGCAGCGGTCAGGGCGCTCAAGCCCACTGCCGTTCCGTACAGGTACGTCAGGTGCCGGTCCTTGCTGTCACCGAAGGCGCCACCGAACGCCGTTCCCGCCGATTCGAGTGCCATCTCGACCGAGTCGCCGCGATATCGTCGGTTCGCGTACTCGGCGGATGCATCGGTGGCGATCGGTAGCGGCCGGTGCAATCCGCGATCGCGCAGACTGACCAGTCGCAGCAGCTGATCGTGTGCATCGGCCGGCGCGGTGAGGGTGGAACGCCATGCGGGAGTACGGAAGCGGCCACGACCGGTAGTCACCGCCCGCCACGTGCCGGGCCGGCCGGACGCGGCGACCGCGAGCAGGTGGATCCAGGCCGTCATCCGTTGTTTCGGCGCCAGGCGCGAGAAGGTGCTCCGCGCGATGGTCGTGCCGTGAATGCCACCGACGGTGCCGGTGAGGCGACGACCGCCACCGAGATCGACGACGACATCGGCGGTACCGGCGGCACCGATGTGCACCGGTCCGCACGTCGTCACGAGTTCGTCGACGGTGCGGGTGATGTCGCCGAGGACGTGCTCGCCGAGCGCGGCCGGCGGCAGGGTGCCTCGACGCCACTCGGCGGCGCGGAAATCGGCGGGGTCGGCCCCGGACAGGCGGGCCTCGAGCATGCGCTCGCCGATGTTCCAGCGGGCAAGTCCGTCGAGTTCGATGTCGAGGGTATCGGCGATGTCCTCGTCGAGTTCGGGGATGCGCAGGCCCAGGCGTTGTCGTAGAAATCCCTGGGTGGGATGCGTGAGAAAGGCCGCGAGTTCGGCGAGATCGACGTCGCCCTCGACGGGACGGGGGCGCAGGGACCGGTACGCCGCGCCGGCCGGATGTGCCGGTGCGGGATCAGGTCGTGCCGCGGCCCGCGCG
>NZ_JBAQXC010000206.1:0-14642 GCF_049299235.1 Rhodococcus sp. (in: high G+C Gram-positive bacteria)
CCCACGGGGGCGGTCAGCGCTCCAGTGTGATCGACCGAGCCACACCGATTTCCGTGAGGAAGCGCTCGTCGTGCGACACCACCACGAGTGCGCCTTCGAACGCCAGGAGTGCCTGCGTGAGATGCGCGAGACTCGGAAGATCGAGATTGTTCGTCGGCTCGTCGAGCATCAACAACCGAGGTGCCGGATCGGCGGCGAGGAGAATCGCCAACGCAGCGCGCAATCGTTCGCCACCCGACAGTGCGCCGGCGGCGCGGTCGGCGTCGGTGCCGCGGAACAGGAAGCGCGCCAGGCGCGCCCGGATATCCTGTGGTGAACAATGCGGTGCTCGCAACGCGGCGTTCTGTACGATGGACAGTTCGTCGTCGAACACGTCGAGTCGCTGGGGAAGAAGCGCGAACGGCACCAGCGGTGGGGCGTCCACGATGCGATGCAGCAGCGTCGACTTCCCAGAGCCGTTCGAGCCGCGCAGCGCGATGCGTTCCGGCCCGACAACCTCGATCGGGCCGTCCAGGACCCGCTGAACTGGATATACCGCGGTGGCAGGAAGATCCACCCGGATCTCCCGGTCGTCGCGCACCGCGTCCTGAGCATGCGAAAGCTGTGCGCGTGCCGCCTCGAGATTGCCCTCGTGCTCGCGGCGCAATCGGCCCGCGGACTCCTGGGCTGCGCGCTTGCGTGCACCCATGATGATCTTGGGCTCACGCTTGTTCTCGAACATTTTGCGCCCGTAGCGTTCCCGACGATCGAGAATGATGTGGGCGGCCGACAATTCGCGGGCCTGCCTGCGTACATCGTTGCGGGCATCCCGGACCGCCGCGTGCGCGGCCTCTTGCTCCGCCGCGACGATCCGCTCGTACTCGCTGAAGTTGCCACCGAACAAGCGCAGCGCGCCGTCCCGCAACTCGGCGATCGTATCCATCCGTTCGAGCAGATCACGGTCGTGGGAAGCCACGACGAGTGTTCCGGTGAACTGCCGTAGCGCCTCGTACAACCGGCCGCGCGCGGCGGCGTCGAGATTGTTGGTCGGTTCGTCGAGTAGCAGCACCTGCGGATCGTCGATCAACCGTGCGGTGAGTGCGATCAGTACCGTCTCACCTCCTGACAGCGTCCCGACGGTGCGATCGAAGTCGTTCCGATTGCGCAGGATTCGGTCGAGTCCGAGACGGTGGACGGTCGCGATCGCACGTTCTTCGAGGTCCCAGCGATCGCCGACGATCTCGAAGTCTGTGACGCATCCGTCGCCGGATTCGATGCGCCGCATCGCAGCCCGGACAGTCTCCAGTCCCAGCACAGTCTCGACCCGCAGTGTGGGGTCGAGCGTAATATCCTGTGGCAGGTAGCCGACTCGCCCACGGGCCGTGGCCGATCCGCGTGTCGGTGTCACGATTCCCGAAACGATATGTAGCAGAGTCGTTTTGCCGGAACCGTTGCGTCCGACGAGGCCGGTGCGTCCGATCGGGACGGTGGCGTCGAGTCCGTCGAAGAGGAGGGTGCCGTCGGGATGCGCGTAGTGCAGGTCGGACAGGGAAATGCCGATGGGAGAGGTCATGTGAACTCCTGGAGGTAGCGACGTGCCGCACGTTTCGGACGTGCGGGGTGCGAAACCTCTACAGGAGCAAGGGCCTTCTCCGATCGACGAGAACAAGACGCCTCCACGATAGGAAACGGCATCGGAACGTGCAACCCATTTGTGCGCCGATGCTTCCGAGATCTGCCTCACTATTCGGAATCCGCCCGTGCTGATACCGGTGTGGATTCCGAATCGGCGCGTGATGTCGGCACGTGCAGCCGATGCGGACCGGGGAGATGCGCGGTGGCGGTGACGGCACGGGTGGTCGGATTCGGGCATGATCGAACGTGTGCGCCTTCTTCGACGACGAATGATCCTGCCGCTCGTAACGGCGGCTGCGCTCGTGGCGGCCGGATGCTCTTCCGGCCCCGATCAGCCGGACACCGTCGCCGAACAGTTCGCGGAGGCACTCGAGGAGGGAAACATACAAGGCGCCGCGGACCTGACGACCGACCCTGCAGCGGCGGCCTCGGCGATCGGCCGAGTGTTCGACGGACTCGGTCCCGACACACCCGACATCACACTCGCCGGCACGGGCGACGACGGCGCGTTCGAACTCGACGTGGTGTGGCGGTGGGACCCCGACGTGGCGGCGGGTGCGGCCGCGTCACCCGAGTGGTCCTATCGCACGACCGGGTCCGCCGTCGACGGCGACTCGGGTTGGCGGATTCGCTGGGATCCTGCGGTCGTCGCGCCCACGCTGACCGCCGACACGTCGTTGCGCCGCATCCGGACGGACGGTGTGCCCGCGGCGGTGCTCGACCGTGACGGGCGGCCACTGATGGAACAGCAGGTCGTCACGCTGGTGAACCTCGACGCGACCGCGGACCCGGTGGCGGTCGCCGCGGTTCTTGCGACGATCGTGCCGACGATCACCGCGGAGTCGCTGAGCGCCGAACTCGCGGCAGCCGGTTCCGGGCAGGCGACGGCCGTGACGTTGCGCGGCGAGGACCTCGCGCCCGTCGAGGCGCAACTGGCGGCGTTGCCCGGAGTGACCTTGGCTGCGCAGACGCGCTTGCTGACCGTGGACCGGGCGTTGGCATCGCCGGTCTGGTCGGGTCTCACGGATCTGTGGCAGGACGGACAGGACGCGGCGGCAGGCTGGGCCGTCCAGTCGGTGCAGGCGGACGGCACGGCGACGCGGTTGGCCGGGGTCGACGGATCGGATGCGCCGGATGTGCACACGACGGTGGATCTCGGGTTGCAGGCGCGCGCGGAGGCTGCGGTCGCGTCGGTGCCGCAACCTGCGGTCGTCGTCGCGGTGGAAGCGTCCACGGGTGCGGTGCGCGCGGTCGCGCAGAACGCCGCAGCGGACAGTGCGGGAGCGGTGGCACTGACCGGCCTGTACCCGCCTGGGTCGACGTTCAAGACGGTGACGACGTCGGCGGCGCTGCAGGCGGGGACGGCGGATCCGGACACCGTGCTGCCGTGCCCCGGTGTCGCGACCATCGAGGATCGTACGATTCCGAACGACGACAGCTTCGATCTGGGGCCGGTGCCGTTGCACACGGCGTTCGCGCATTCCTGCAATACGACGATGGCACGATTGGCGGTGGACCTGCCCGCGTCAGCACTGCCGGACGCTGCGGCACAGTTCGGGCTCGGTATCGACTATGTGACACCGGGGTTGGTGACCGTGACCGGCAACGTCCCGGTCCCCGAGTCTGCGGCGCAGCGGGTCGAGTCGGCCATCGGTCAGGGTGCGGTGACGGCGTCGCCGTTCGGGATGGCGATGGTCGCGGCGTCGATCGTGGGTGGCTCGACGCCGTTGCCGATGATCGTGCAGGGTGAGCCTGCGGTCGCGGATCCGGTGGTGGACCCGCCGTCCGCGGCGACAACTGCTGCGTTGCGAACTATGATGCGCGAGACCGTGACCGACGGGACTGCAACCGCGCTACGCGACATTCCTGAACTGATCGGTAAGACGGGGACTGCGGAGTACGGTGACAACAGCGGGGCGCACGGGTGGTTCATCGCAGGGCAGAACGATCTGGCCTTCGCGGTTTTCGTTGCAGGGGCGGGTAGTTCGGCTCCGGCAGTGGATGTGGCCGGGCGAATGTTCAGGGGGTGATTCGGGGCGCGTAGTCCAACTGTGACAGCATTGTAGGCAAGCTGCGCTTGAGGCTCAAGTGACTGAAGTGAAGGTTGAACTGTATGAGTTCCCGGGAACGGCGACGAGTGCGAATGGTCGCGCTCATCTCCGCGCTTGTGATCGGCGTGGCGGCGGGGGTCGCGGCGTTCACACTCACCGATTCCCGCACGGACGCGGAACGGCTCGTCGGCGACTTCGTCGCCGAACTCAACGATCGTGATGCCGAGGGTGCGGCCGCGCTCACGTCCTATCCGAACGCGGCGTCGGCGACGCTGACCCAGCTGTTCGACGGCCTGTCCGACGGCACCGTCGACTACGACATCACCCAACTGGTCGAGCTCTCCGACGAATCCGGCTACTTCACTCTCTCGGGCAACTGGAACTTCGGTCCGGACAAGGACTGGGCGTATCAGGTCGACGGTTCCGTCAAAAAGCTCGCCGTCGGCTGGCGGGTGTCGTGGAGCCCCGACGTCGTCGTGCCCGATCTCGGGGGCGGGCGCACCGTGCACCATGTCCGCACCGACGCCGCGCCGCCGCGGATCTTCGATCGGAACGGGCAGCTGCTGATGGACGAGCAGACGATCAACACGGTTGTGCTCGATCCCGCGACGATGCCCGACCCGGTGCTGACGACGACGCTGCTCGGCGATGTCCTCGCCCCCGTCGCGCCGGTCATCACCGCACTGTCGTTGCAGCAGCGCCTGACAGATCAGCCCGGGGAGCGGATCGCCGCCGTCAAACTGCGCGACCAGGACTACCAGTTCCTCGAAGACTCCATCGTCCCCATTCCCGGTGTCGAGGTGATCAAGACACCGACGCTGATCAGCTCGGACCGCCGGGTCTCGAGCCCGCTGCTCGACTCGCTGCGCGGCGCGTGGCAGCTCGAGCGCGATCGGACCGCAGGATGGGCCGTGACCCTGGAGGACCCGCAGAGCGGTCCCATTCAGGTCGCCGGCTTCCAGGGTCCACCGCCGCCGGATCTCGCCTCGACCCTGGACTCGCACGTCCAACTCGCCGCGAAGGAAGCGGTCGTCAGCGTCGGCACCCCCGCCGCGATCGTCGCGATCCAGCCGTCCACCGGGGGCATCCTCGCGCTCGATGTGAACAACCAGGCGATGGAACTCGGCCCCGTCGCGACCCGAGGGTTGTATCCGGCGGGCTCTGCTGCGGACCCGATCCGGCTCGCGGCAGCAATCGCCTTGGGGAAGGACCCGTCGCAGGTCAGCACCGCCGAGCTCGGCAACGTCGCGCGCAGCCTCGGCCTCGGCCTCGACTACACCGTGCCCGGATTCGACTTCGAAACCGCACAGTTCGGGCAGGACCGTGACGGTGTCGTGCAGTTCACGAGTTCCCCATCGGACAACGACACGCTACTCAGCCCGCTCGGGGCAGCGCTGCTCGCCGCATCGGTCGCCCGCGGAACATCGCCGCTGCCGACGATCGTGCAGGGTCAGCCTGCGACCGTGTCGGACCCGGCTGATCCGCTGCCTCCTCGAGCGATCGACGCGCTGCGCGGAATGATGGTCGACAACGTTCAGAACGGGCCGGCGTCGTTTCTGAAGGGGCACCCCGGGTTGACGGGTATCGCCGCGCAGAACGACAACGACCGCTGGTTCTACGGTGTCAGCGGCGACCTCGCGTTCGCCGTGTTCGTCGCGAACGCCGACGGCGGTGACCGCGCCGTCAAGATGGCAGACATGTTCCTGCGCGAACTCGCGAAACCGGCCGACGCGTTCTGACGCTTCGCCACGGGGCGGTCGGGTTGTCAGTGCACGCCCTGCATCATCGTGCGGATCCACGGCGAGATCAGGGCCAGCACGATGCCGACGGCGATCGACGCCCCGCCGATCCAGAGGTAGTAGGGCACCTCGTTGTTCTCGTCGTAGAACTTCGCGAGGGTGCCTGCCATGGCCGTGCCCAGCGCCACCGACAGGAAGAACAACGCCACCATCTGGGTGTGGAAGCTCTTCGGAGCGAGTTTCGTCGACAGCGACAGGCCCACCGGGGACAGGAACAACTCGGCGAAGGTGAACAGCAGCAGGATGCCGGCCAGACCGAGCAGCGGTGCGCTGTTGGGTCCGCCGCCGGACATCGGGATGAAGCACAGGAACGCGATGCCCATGATGATGGTGCCGATCGCGAACTTGATCGGTGACGACGGCTGCCGCGAACCCAGCTTTGTCCACGCTGCCGCGAACACACCGGCGAAGATGATGATGAACACCGGGTTGATCGATTGCACCCACGACGGCGGGAACTCCCAGCCGAACAGATTCCGGTCGAGGCGGGTGTCCGAGTACACCGCGACCATCGTGAACTGCTGCTGGAACAGCGACCAGAAGGCGGCGCTGGCCAGGAACATCGGGATGAACGAGATGACGCGTTTGCGCTCGATCGGCGTGATGGACTTGTTCGACAGGATGACCACGAAGTACACGACCGCCGCGATGATCGTCGCGGTCACGACGAGGTCCGACATGTTGCCGGTCGTGATGAGCCCGGTCAGCGCGGCAACCGCGACGATCACCACTGCGACCACCGCGATCAGTGCAACGCGTATGCGGAGCGCTTCCGGCAGCGGGTGCGGCGGGGTGGCACCGATCCCGGCGAGGCGTTTACGTCCCAGCGAGTACTGGATCAGGCCGATGCCCATGCCGATCGCGGCGAGCCCGAACCCGTAGTGGAAGCCCATGTTGGTCTGCACCCAGCCGGTGAGCAGTGGGCCGACGAGAGCGCCGAGGTTGATGCCCATGTAGAAGATCGAGAAGCCCGCGTCGCGGCGCTCGTCCTGTTCTCCGTACAGATCGCCGACCAGCGACGTCGCGTTCGCCTTGAGGCCGCCGCTGCCGACCGCGACGAGGACCAGGCCGACACCGACACCGGCCAGACCGGGTATCAAGGCCAGCGCGATGTGGCCGGACATGATCAGCACGGCACTGTAGAACAGGGTGCGTTCCGAACCGAGCAGCCGGTCGGCGATCCACGCGCCGAGGATCGTCGACAGGTATACGGTGCCGCCGTAGGCACCGACGATCGACGTGGCGGCCACCTTGCTGACCCCCAGCCCGCCCTCGGCGGCCGAGTAGTACAGGTAGTAGATCAGGATGCCCTGCATGCCGTAGAAGGAGAATCGCTCCCACATCTCGACGCCGAACAGGTTCGCCAGGGCAAGAGGCTGGCCGAGGAACCGGCGGTCGGATTGTGATTCCGGGCGGGCGGCGGTGTCACTCATGAAGCACACTGTCCCACCGGGACGATGTGCGCGCGGAGGATTCGCGGGTGTCAGCGCTTCGCGGTGTCGCGGTGGACCCACCTGCGGTCGATCAGCCGCCAGCCGACCAGGAACACGCCGAGGAACAGTGTTGCGACCACGATGAAGGCGGTCGCGGTGCCCTGCCCGGTGACCACGCGCAGCAGCATGCCGACGACCAGCGTGCACAGCCACACCAGGACGCCGGTCGGGACGGCGGCGCGGGCGTCGAATTTGTCGCGGTAGAGCATTGCAGTCGCGAACCAGCCGACGGTCAGCCCGGCGAGAAACGGCCATGCGGTCGTCGCAATCCCCGGAATGCTCAAGGTTTCGTCGTGGCTCGAACGCCCCAGGGCGGCGAAGACCACGACGAGGACGATGTCGATCACCAACGCAGGCGCGTACTTTCTCACGAGATCAAGCGTAGGTCGGAGACGAAAACGAGCGTCGCCCGGGACGGACGACGCTCGCTCGGTGGGGTTCGACTCAGGCCTGCAGGCCCGCCTCGATCTCGAGGGAGATGGTGATCTTGTCGCCCACGACGGCGCCGCCGCCCTCGAGCGGCATGTCGATGCTGATGCCGAAGTCCTTGCGGTTGATGACGGTGGTGGCCTCGAAGCCGGCGACCGGACCGTTGCCCATGCCCGCGTTGACGCCGTTGAACTCGAGTTCGAGTTCGACGGGCTTGGTGACACCGTGGAGAGTGAAGTCACCGTCGACGACGTAGCTCTTGCCGGTGCTGCGGACGCCGGTGGAGGTGAAGGTCGCGGCGGGGAACTGCTCGGCATCGAAGAAGTCGGCGGACTTGACGTGGGCGTCGCGGTCGGCGTTCTTGGTGTCGATGGAGTCGACGGCGATCTCGGCGGTCACGGCGGCGGTGCCGTCGTCTGCGACGGTGATGGCACCGGAGAAGTTCTGGAAGCTGCCGCGGACCTTGCTGACCACGAGGTGGCGGACGGTGAAACCGACGGTCGAGTGGACGGGGTCGATGGCCCAGGTGCCTGCGGTCAGGCCGGGGAACGTGATGGTGGTGGAGGCGGTGGTCATGGCAACTCCTCGTGTCGGTGGACAGCGTTGTCGATGAACATTCTTGATTGAATATTCAACTTCTGATGGGTCCATCATGCCACCGAATGATTGACTACGCAACTACTCGGTGGGGCGGATCACTCCGGATACTGCACCGGGGAGGCCAGATGGGTCAGTCGCCTGCGGCCGCGCAACTGCACCTCGTCGCCCAGCGCCCACTGGTTCCGCTCGTCGTCGTCGGCGAAGTACAACGCACTCGACGAGGCCAGTACGCGGCTCGGGCGTAGCTTCGCGAGCTCGGTCAGGCGCGACGCCTCGTTCACCGGATCACCGATCACGGTGTACTCGAATCGCTCGGCGGCACCGATGTTGCCCGCGACCGCGAGACCCGCCGACACACCGATGCCGATGTCGAGACCGGTGATCTCGTCCAGCGCGAAGCGCAGTTCTCGCGCGGCGGCCAGCGCCGCCGTGGGCGCATCCGGGCGGTCCAGCGGTGCCCCGAAGATGGCGAGCGCCGCATCGCCCATGAACTTGTTGACGAACCCGTGATGCCGATCGACGACATCGACCACGACCCGGAAGAACTCGTTGAGCAGGTCCACGACCTCGCTCGGCGGTCGTTCCGCGGCGGTTGCTGTCGAGCCGACCATGTCGACGAACAGCACCGCCACGTAGCGTGTCTCGCCCCCGAGTTCGGTTCCGTACTGCAGTGCGCGACGGGCGACGTCCTCGCCGACATGCTGACCGAACAGTTCGCGCAGCCGCCGCCGCTCGTCGGACTCGGCCATCATGCGGTTGAAGCCGACCTGGAGCCGGCCCATCTCGCTGCCGTCGAACACCTCGACCTGCACGCCGGTCGCGCCGCGCTGCACCCGCTCGATCGCCCAGCGCAACTGCTTGACCGGATCGGAGATCTGCGCCGACGTCAGTGTCGAGAGCACCAGTGCCAATCCGATCGCCATAACCGACAGCGCGAGGATCGCCCACGACAGCGAATCCGACGAGAACTCCATCTCCGACGTGAGCTGGGTGACGCACAGCAGCATGATGCCGGCCACCGGCATCAAGGTGCCCAGGCCCCAGGTCATCGCCAGCCGGGTGCCGACGCCCGGCGCCATCGTCCGATCGAACCTGCCTTCGCTGAGTGCCTGAGCGGCCACCGGGCGCAGGATCCGCTCGCCGAGCATGTAGGTGAACCCGAACGTGCTCGTCGCCGCCATCGCAACGGTGATCGCCACCGCAGCGGCCAGTGACGGCATCTCCTCGGCGGTGAGGAAGACGAACAGTACGCCGCCGAGAATCCACAGCACCAGGTGCACGATTGCCTGCCGCAGCGGTGCGTGCAGTGCGGCCATCTGCTCCGAGCGTGTCGGCGGGCCGCCGCGCAACTGCCAGCGCACCACCGAACGCAGCATCAACGCCGCGGCGGTGAGGCTGACGGCACCGGCGAACGCCAGGTACACCGCGAACACGGCGAAGTTGCGGACACGGTCCGCGATGATGTTCTCCGTCTCCGCGATCGGGATGCCGTAGCGGACGAACGCGAACACCAGCAGGGCGCCGAACAGATTCGAGGCGCCCATCGAGACCATATAGAGGGGCCAGCGACTACGCAGCGTCGTCGCAACAGCCCGGTATGACCTCAACACGACTTCAAATCAAACCACTGTGGCTGCCCTCACAGTATGTCGTGGTCGGCAAAACGCGTCACCGGAGCGTTACGATCTGCTCGATCGCACGAACCTGGGAGACATCGGCAATGGGAGGAACCGGACGAACGCGGCGCGATGCCGATCCGGATGCGCCGTTGTGGCGAGCATCGCAAGTATTCCGGATCGTCACCCTGGTTTATGCGGTCAGCTCCCAGTTCTCGACCGTCCCGAACTACACGAAACCCGGCCTGAGCTGGTTCTTCATCGCGTTACTCGCGGGCTGGTCGATCTTGTCCGCAGTGCTGCTGGCGCGGGGGACGACACCGCGCGCGGCGATCGTGGTGCTCGACCAGGTCGTCGCGATCGCCCTTATGACCGCAACCCGGCTCGTCGCCGACCACGAGTGGTACAGCAACCACCAGACGATGCCGACCACATTGTGGGTCGCGGGCGCTGTGCTGTCCGCCGCGGTGCTCGGCGGACCCGTTGCCGGAACATGCTCGGCCCTCGTGATGGCCACCGTCAGCGCCGTCGTGCGTGACCAGATCAACCTCGACCTGTGGCGGGACGCGACCGCCCCCGTGCTCGTCGCCGTCGGTGTCGCGATGGGCTTCGCGACCGTGACTGCCCGCCGCGCCCACCGGCAGCTCGAGCAGGCGGTGCGGATGGCGGCCGCCACCGAGGAACGGGACCGCCTCGCCCGGCAGGTCCACGACGGGGTGCTGCAGGTGCTCGCCCTGGTGCAACGACGGGGGAACGAACTCGGCGGACCGGCCGCCGAACTGGCGGTCCTCGCAGGCGAGCAGGAAACCGCGTTGCGGATGCTCATCTCCGAACAGGACGCCGAGGTCGACCGCGGTGAGGAGCAGGTGGATCTGCGCGCACTGCTACGGGCCGGCGCCGGCGCGAACGTGACGGTGTCCGCCCCCGCCGACCCCGTCCTGCTCGACCGGGCCCGCGCCGTCGAACTGGCCGCCGCCGCGGCCACCGCCCTCGACAACACCGACCGGCACGCCGGTCCCGGCGCGAGAGCCTACGTGCTGCTCGAGGACCTCGGTGACGACGTGGTCCTCAGCATTCGGGACGACGGTCACGGCATCGCCGAGGGGCGCCTCGCCGAGGCGCAGGCACAAGGCCGAATGGGCGTGTCCAAGTCGATCGTCGGCCGGGCCGAGTGGCTCGGCGGTGTCGCGGTCCTCGACAGCGCTCCCGGTGAAGGCACCGAATGGGAAATCCGGATACCGCGGGTGAGCACTCGTGGATGACCGCCGAGCGCACGAACCCGGCACTCCCATCACCGTGATGGTCGTCGACGACCATCCCATCTGGCGTGATGCCGTCTCCCGGGACCTCGAGGCCGCGGGTTTCCACGTCGTCGCAGGCGCAGACAGTGTCGCGTCGGCCGGACGGCGGGCGGCGGTGGTACGGCCGGCCGTCATCCTCATGGACATGTCGCTGCCCGACGGCAGCGGTACCGACGCCACCGTCGCGGTGCTGCGCGTCTCGCCAGGGACTCGGGTGCTGGTGCTGTCCGCGTCGTCCGAACGCGACGACGTGCTCGGCGCGGTGAAGGCCGGCGCATCGGGATACCTGGTCAAGAGCGCGTCGGCGGTAGAACTGGTGGAGGCGGTCGAAGCCACCGCGGCGGGGCAGGCGGTGTTCACTCCGGGGCTCGCCGGTTTGGTGCTCGGTGAATATCGGCGGATGTCGGCGACGGCGGACCGCGGCGCACCCGCACCGCCGACGCTGACGGACCGGGAGACCGAGGTGCTCCGGTTCGTCGCAAAAGGTTTGTCCGCCAAGCAGATCGCGGTGAAGCTCACCCTCAGCCACCGGACGGTGGAGAACCATGTCCAGGCGACGTTGCGAAAGCTGCAGCTCGCCAACCGGGTCGAACTGACTCGCTACGCGATCGAACAGGGTCTTGAATAGTGATGCAGCTCAAGGTATTCGACGTCGGAGCCAGGTGCGGACCGCTTCGTCCTCGGTGAGTTCCACGGCACGGCCGAACGCAGCGCGGGCGTCATCGACACGTCCCGCCCGGACCAGCAGGTCGGCGCGGACAGCGTGGAACGGTTGATACCGGGCCGCGGCCGACGCGTCGATCGTGCCGAGGACGTCGAGACCCGCGTCCGGTCCGCGACTGTGCCCGACGATCGCGGCCCGCGCGACCCGTGCACCGAGGGTCGGGGCCACCTCGACCAGTGCCCGCGACAAGATGTCCAGTGCCGGCCAATCCGTGGCCCCGGTGTGCCGGCGCGCGGCGTGGACGGCGTGCATCGCAGCGTCGAGTTGGAAACGTCCGGGTCGCGCACCCGCCGAAGCCCTGCGCAGCGAATCCTCACCGCGCTCCACGAGTGCGGTGTCCCACGACGCTGGATCCTGCTCGTCGAGCGGGACGAAGGTCGCGTCGATCGCGTCGGCCCGGCTCAGCGACAGCGCGACCAGCGACGCCAAGCCCCACGCTTCGGGTTCGTCGACGGATTCGGCGAGTGCGGTCGCCAGATACAGCGCTTCGGACGCCATATCGATGTTGCCGCACGCGCGGGCGATCGTGAAGCAGCCGTAAACCGCTTCGAGCACGGCGGGAATGCGTTCGGGCCGCGCGGACCGCTCCGGAACCACGAACGGGATCCGCGCGTCCCGGATTCGCCGTTTCGCGCGGACCAATCGTCCAGCCATCGCCGACGGTGCGACAGCGAACACCGATGCGACCTGCGCCGCGTCGAAACCGAGAACGGTCTGCAACATCAACGGCGTGCGCGCGGACTCGGCGATCGCGGGATGCGCGCACACGAACAACAGTGCGAGCCGTCGATCCGGGATCGCATCCGCATCGATGTCGTCGAAGACGGGGGCTCGGTCTGCGCCGCGGTCGACGGCCGCGTCGAGTGGAGTGGACGTGCGACGCGCAGCCGACTTCCACACATCGCGCTGCCGGTTCCGGGCGACGGTGAGCAACCACCCGTCCGGATTCGCCGGAACACCGCGTTCGGGCCAGGTCAGCAGGGCCTGCTCGAACGCCGACGCCACGGCGTCCTCAGCGAGCGCGAGGTCGCCGGAACGCGACGCGAGCAGCGCGACCAGGCGGCCACGTGAGCCGCGCGCCGCGTGCTCGGCGGCGGCCCACGCATCCGACTGCCTCACGTGTTCGGTGTCCAAATACCACCGACCGTGTGCGTTGCTCCCGGCCGGATCTCGACCGCGCCCCAATCAATCGGAGGGGCCTGCCGCGCCCACTCGATCGCGGCATCGAGGTCGGGGACGTCGACGACGACGGTGCCGCCCAGTTGTTCCTTCGTGTCGGCGAACGGCCCGTCTTGCACCCGCAGATCACCGTCGACCATCCGCAACGTGGTCGTCAGATCGGACGGAGCCAATACCTCGGCGCCGATCAGGACTCCGGCCTGCTCCAGCGTGGCCGCATAGGCGGCGAACGCCCGTCTGCCGGCTTCGATCGTGTCCTCGCCGATCGACCCGCCGGTTTCCTCCGGATAGTGCATCAGAATCGTGTATCGCATTCGACGTGTCCCTTCTCCTGGTAATCCCGACTCGATCCTGCCGAGTTCGTCCGTCCGAGCGCGGCGGCTCGGAGAATTCGCGGGCACCGATACGAGTTCTCACCGGGATGACGATCGGGGCACCGCCGAATCGACACGTGGCCGATCGACACAGGCGGGACCGAACATCAGCGGCCACCTACTGTTGTGTACATGGACTCGAGGGATCTGCGGGTATCGGACGCCGAACGCGAACACGTCGGGCAGTTGTTGCAGCAGGCCGTGGGGCAAGGCATGCTCTCGCTCGGCGAGTTCACCGAACGCATGGATACGGTCCTGGCCGCCAAGACCAGAGCCGACGTCAATCAGGTTCTCGTCGATCTGCCCGGGATCGCGTTACGTCCGGAATATCTGCAACAGATCCAGGCACAGCACATGCCGGTGCAAGCCCCGGCCTCCGGCACACCGTCCGCCGCCGGTGCAGCGGTGATCCGCGGACGCATGTCCAACCTGTCCCGCAAGGGGCGGTGGGAGGTGCCGTCCACGGTGCGGATCGACACGCGGATGTCGACGGTGGTGCTCGACTTCACCGAAGCGGTGATGCGGACCCAGGTGGTGCACATCGACCTGAACGACTACCTCGGCTCGGTCACCCTCATCGTGCCGATGGAGGCGACCGCTGACGTCGACAGCGTCGACATGGTCGGGTCGAGCACCAACTCGAAGGTGCGGTCCGGGGCGCCGTTCGGGCCGCTGCACCTCGTGGTGACCGGAAAATTGCACTTCAGCTCGCTGACAGTGCGGCACCCGTTGGGCACCGCACTGCGTAAGCTGTTGCGCTGATCGCGCGGCGCACGCTGTTGCGCTGATCGCGCGGCGTACTACGGGCGGCGCTGCCGGGCGATCAACTCACTGACACTGATTCCTCCGGCGTTGTCCTCGTCGCCGTGCCTTCCCGTCGGCGGTCCGGAACGCTCCGGGTTCGGGTCGCGGTACCGGCCGAGCTGCGGATCCTGATCGCGCGGCGTCGCAGGCCGATCGGGTGCCGGGCGCGCCGGGCGGGGTGGTTCGACGCCGGGCGCGGTGCGTCGCAACTGCGACAGCCAGTTTTCGATGGCCTGGGGATCGCGGGTCCGTGCAGGTTGGGTTCGTGCAGGTTGGGGTCGCGCAGGCTGGGTCTGCGCAGGTTGGGGTCGTGCCGATTCGGGTCGTGGCGCAGGCGCCGGTGCCGGACCGGGGGGTGGCTGCTGGGGGGCCTGCGGACGCACGTACGGGTGCGGCAGCGGCGGTGGTACCGGGCCACGCTGGCGGCGTGGCAGTGGCGGGATCGACGGGATCGACGTCGGCGACTGCGGGTCGGGCGCGGACGCCGAACCTTGACCGTCCCGGCGAGGCAGGGCAGGGACGATCGTGGCGGACACGCGCGGGAAGGTGGTGCCGCCGTGCGGTGCCACGGTTGTCGGTGGTGACTGGGGCACCGAGCTCGGCGACTGGGTTTCCGCGGGACGCGGTCCGTCGGGTGTGTTCCGCCGCGGCAGTGGTG
>NZ_JBAQXC010000207.1:0-5693 GCF_049299235.1 Rhodococcus sp. (in: high G+C Gram-positive bacteria)
ACGAATTACGTGATTGCAGAGCAGCAACCCGACGGGCAATCTCGTCGACGATCCGGTTATCGATCAGGCCATGCGCCTGCACAGTCACCGAGTTGTCGACCGACTGCGGTGCACCAGCACCATCAGCTGTCGAGGCGCCGCGCTGCGAGAACGCCTGCGCGATCTCCCTGCCCGCAGTCCAGAACCGATGGTTCGGGTCCAGCAGTGTGCCCTGCACCCCGAGGATTTCCAGGGCAGCGTTCTGTCCGATGCCGGCCATCTGCTCGCCGTACTGGCGAAGCCGCTCCTCGTACGGGTTCACCTCCGCCGTCTGCGCTTCCGCAGTCGACGCCGGCGCATCCGTCGATGCCGTTGTCGTGCCGTCCAAACCGACCTGCTCGACCGTGGTCAAGCCGTTCGGCCAGTTCGTCACGAACACCGACACCGCATTGGATGACGCCCCACCGGCCCCTCCGGACCCCGAACCACCACCGGAGCCGCCGCCGAACCCGCCACCAGAACCAGAACCCAGCGGAGACAGGCCACCGACACTGGATCCACCAGAAGCCCCAGCGCCTAGATCGCCACCCTGCAAGTACTGACCAGGCAGGAACATGTGCTGGTCAAACATCGGATCATCCGCGCCGACAGCGCCGCCGATGACCACACCCTGCGAGCCGTTCGACTCGACATTCGTGCCGTCCTCGAGAGTCATCGCAGTGTGACCGAACGCGCCACCGCCGTTGTCGTACCAACCGACACGGACATCACCGGGCTTGCCGCGGCCAGGCTGGAATCCCTTCGCCGCCAACCAGTCACCCTCGTTGACCGTGGACATTCTCGAATCGAACGGGTTGATCCCCATGATGTCGTTGACCGTGGCCGCGACCATCCCCGAACAATCGATCGAAGAGCGCGAGAATCCGCCCATCAGATACGTCGCCGGATCCATCGACTGCGCGAACTTCTTCCCCCGAACCACACCACCTTCAGCGAATGCGGGGATGTCATCGTTGTTGATTGCCTCGAGGAGCCCGCGATGCTTCTTCGTCATTGCGGCCTGGGTGATGAACTCGCCATCCGAGATTCGAATCAAGTTCGAATCCGAGGTGCCCGTCCCCGCGCCAGTGAAGTACCCGCCTGTCGCGAATCCTCCTTGCGCGGCATTCTGCATCCGCGCGAAATCCTCATCGGACATACCCAACTGGCGGTTGTAGGCGGAACGCTCCTGCGACCACCGGAACTTGCCGTCAACCCACACGCCGATCGTGCGACCGGTGTTCGCGGCAATGAAGTTGTCGACAATCCGCTGACCCTCGGCGGTGTTCGCGAACACCTCGAACGTGCCGTCCGGCAACTCCCGCACCTGCAACCCGAGCTTCTCAAGCTCAGCCCGCCGCTCCGGGGTGTTGTCCTCGATGAGAATCCGCTTGCTATCCGGAATCATCTTTACGTCATCACCGAGCGCCCGCATCAGCGTCGCCGAATCCTGCGCCTGCTGACCAGATAGCTTGAAATCCTCACGCATCCCAGACAGTGCCGGGATGACGTCCTCGCCTATCGTGTCCGCGAGATCGAGCATCCCGCTGGCTGCGCCACGCGACTTGTCCGCATAGTCGTTGAGGAAGGTCTGCGCGCCCTCCAGATCGGACGACAACCCGTCCATACCGAGCGCGCCGGCAACCTTCGCCGCTGCGGACACGAAGAACCCCATCGTGTCGAGCACACCAGCGAACGCTTCCGCAGCGATCGCCGCGAACGGTCCGATCACATTCAGTGCGCCCTGCACGAAACGGGCAATACCTTCACCCGCCAGCAGCGCACCATCGACCAAGCCGGTAAAGAACCCGATGATCTCCGGCTTGTGCGTCGACACCCACTCCGCGAGCTGCGACAAGTACGGGCCCGCCATATCAGCGAGCGCCAACTTCACGCTGTCCGCTTCAACCTTGATGGTGTTCATCGACGACGTCCACTCGGACATCGGGTTACTGCCCATCACGTCACGAGCAGACTTCGCAGCGCCCTCGACCACGCCGAAAGACGCTGCAGCCTTGGATGGATCCCACTGCGTAAAGGCCCCAATGAAGTCACCGGCCGTATCGCCGAGAAGCTTCTGTGCCGCGGCCGCTCTTTCAGTGGGTTCCGGAATGACACGGATGGCGTCGAATATCTCGTCGAACGCCTTCTCCGCGTCAGGACCACCTGCTTTCAGGCGCGCATACATCTCGTCAGCGCTGAAGCCCAGGTCGGTGAACGCTTCCTTGATCGTGTCGCTTTCCTCGTACATGCGGCGACCGAACTCACGCAGGGCATCAGCGCCGCGGTCGGTGTTGTCGGCGCCGTTCTCCATCGACTGGTTGATCAAGCCGAGCGCGAACTCCGCAGACAGCCCAGTCTGCTTCCAGCCCGCCGAGTACTCCGACATCGAGTCGATCAGGTCATCGCCGATGTTCCCGCCGCGCTGATACCCGAGGGTGATGACGTCGAACGCATCCTCAGCGGAGTCGACGAGGTCGTTCTTCATCAGCGCCGACACAGCCCGCACAGTGTCGGACATCTCGCCACCCATGAGGTCAGTGACGCCCTGCAAGCCTTCGATGACAGGCTGCATCTCACCGGCGGTTTCCTCACCGTTGAGGATCCCCGACTGGATCGCAAGCTGCGCCGTCGTCATGTTCGCCTGAACAGATTCACCCCAGGCGTTCGAGAAAGCGTTACCGGCAGCGGTGCCGATCACTTCCATCGTCGACTCGTTCACGCCGAGCCGAGCCTGGATCAGGTCCCGCTGCTGCTGCTGCTGCATCCCGTCTGCGATCGCGCCAGCCAGCACAGCACCAGCGGATACACCGATCGCAGCAACACCAGCCAACGCCGCACCGATCGGACCGGCCTTCGACCCCAACGAACCGATCTGCCCGGAGAACCCAGACAGGAACGATGCTCCGCCAGAATCACCGGCCATCCCAGAAACACGATCCGCGGCCCCGCCGAGACGATCACCGATCGAATCACCAATGCCCGACAATCGCTCCGAGAACCCAGACGAGAACCGGCGACCAGCGTCCCGGCCCTCATCCCCACCGGTATCCCCGAGACGCCGAGACACGTCCCTATCCATGCCGCGAGTCTGGCGAGTGAACTGGTCGGCGAAACCTTCCCCAGCTTGCCGGCCAGCCTGATCACCCGCACGTTCGAGATCGCGACGGAGATCCCGTGCCAGATCCGAAGTTTCAGCGACGAGGCTGACGTAAATACGCAGTTGCCAACTCAATAGCCACTGCATCTGCCCTCCGATCCGCCCGACCTAGGGCATAAGAAAACCCCCGGAGGATTCCTTCGGGGGTCATCTCGTTACGTTGTTCAGTTGCCGCCTTGCCACCTGTCTAGGTAAGCGATGGCGCTCTGTAGCGACCGTACGTTGTCCTTGAACATGCCAAGCGCGCGATTGCACGGCCCGCAGATCAGCCCACGCACACACTTTCCGCACGTCCGCGAGCGTGGCCCGCAGCAGTTGTGGTCATGGTCAACGTGAAGTTTGTCGACCACCGATCCGCAGATCTCGCAGCCCTGCTCAAGCGCCGCAGTGTACTGATCAGGGGTCACGCCGTAGTTCCTGAAACGCAGGGCATCTGGTGACTCTCGCCCGCAATCCCGGCACCACTTCGTGTCAACCCGCTGGAACCGTCCACCGCTACCGCGAGACAGTGGGAAGTCTCGGCCGCACAGGATGCAAGTGGCGTGCGACTTGCGATCGCCCTTGTGCCGCGAGTCCTGCGCCTGACATGCGCGCGAACAGTGCCTGCGCATCCCACTACCCTTTTCTACGTCCACTCCGCAGACGACGCACTTCCACTCATCCGCCCACGCCGACTCTGCGAACGGCTTCCCCCGGCGCTTCTGCGTGTAGTGCATACTGCACAATCCGTCGGACGATCGTTTTGGGCGGTCGCAGAACTCGACGATGCACCGCGGACGGCACTCATCCGAGCAGTACTTGCGCGGGCCCGCTACGCCTTTGCCGACCAGGTAGCGGATCAACTCCGCACCGCAAGTCAGGCACGCCCCGGTAGGTGTATGCTTCGACACGTCGAACTCCTCAACAGTTCGGCCACGCCCCGGAGGTGTTACCGCACCTGCCGGGGTCTCTTACGTCTCAATCATACTAGGAAGCACCGACTTCCTTGCGCGTCCAGCCCAACCACTCGTCCATCTCGTCCATCGGGATGGGGTCCTCACCGATCCGCTCAGGCTTCACGACACCCGGACGGGGGATCGGCTTCGGATGGTTGCGGTTGAATTTCGCGTCTGTCGTCTTCGACCACTTCACCCAGTGAGCCGTATCAACCAACTCGGCAAGGAGCTGCTCGAGCTTCCCCCAACCCGCATCGTCTGGTGCGATCGCAAAGAACAGTGACGAATGCGGATCCCGTAGGGACTGCTTCACCACAGCTTTCAGCTCGGACCAGTCGTGGTCGACGCCCATGCGGGACAAGCGGACACCAACACGGAGGCAGTCGTATTCGATTGCCTCCCGATGCTCGTCGACGAGCGTCAGGAGGGCTTGGATTCCCCCAGCGTGGCGCCCTGCGAATGCTTGAACCACTCGTCCCGCAGCTTCGGAACCTCACTCGACGGAATCAGATCCAACGCATCGAGCGCATCATCGTCGGTGACGAACTTCTCCACCAGCGTCGAAAACTGGTCGAAATCCGACAGCTTCCGAATCTTCCGCAGATCCCCGAACGTCGGACGCAGCGGCGGCAGAGTGATCGACACACCACCCTCGGACGTGTACTCGAAATCGTCAGCGTTCTTCTTGACAGCCATCGCAGACCTTCCTCATCGCAGACCACAGGTAGAACCGGCGGGGCGGCCGGTCTGCGAAAACCACCCCGCCGGAGAACAACCGGCCTACGCGTACGTGACGGCGTGAGCCGCCGACGCGCCAGCCGCAGTCGTAACAACCACGTTCACCGAACCCGCCGTCTTCGCCGGAGCAATCGCCACCAGCTTCGAATCCGAGACCACCTCGAAATCGTCTGCAGCAGTACCACCGAACGTGACAGCCGTAGCGCCGGTGAACCCGGAACCGGTCAGGGTGACCAGCTCGCCACCAGCGACAGCGATCGAGTCTGGGATGTGCGCCGAAATCACCGGAGCAGCAGGAGCCGAACCGTCTTCGTAGTAGCGGTACACCTTCTTGCCGGCCGAATCCTTGAACGCTTCGATCGTCAGCGTGACCGCCTGCAGCTCACCCGCAACGAACGCAGACTCCGACACGTTTGACGGCTGACCATCCGGAATGCAGATGCGAGTCTTCTTGCCACCCGAACCGCGCACATCGAACGCCCACACCGAATGCGGCAGTTCCGCGCCATCCTCGACGACCGTGAACCGGCCAGAACCGGTCTCAGTCACATTGTCCGGCCCGAACGCAGCCTTCATCACGTCCAGGTCGAACACGCCATACAGAGTGAACGTGAACCGCGATGAGTGCTCGGTCTGCAGCTGGGCGATGACATCGCCAGCCCAGTCACGGACAGCGTTCGTGGACCGCTCACCCTCAGGCTGCAGCCCATCCTCGGACACGTAGCCGAGGCCCTTCACCGCCGCATCGAACGGCGTCGACGCATCCGTGGGAAGCGGCGTACCGAGCGTGCCATTGAGAACACCACCGGTCACTACTGGCTTGGCATTCGAGATCTTGTCGA
>NZ_JBAQXC010000208.1:0-7391 GCF_049299235.1 Rhodococcus sp. (in: high G+C Gram-positive bacteria)
CTGTGAGTCACTGTGAGAGGTAACTCGTTGATCACTACGCGATGGCCCACCCTCGGTGAGGGAGCGACACGCCGTGGACCTGCCCGGATGTCCTCACCGGATTCCCACCACCCCAGGGGACTTTCCCCACCTGCCGTGGTACCGAGTCGATGCCAACAGGACGCGGCAGAGCTTGCCGACAACCAAGATTATGTCAACTGCAGGCTGTTAACCGTTCTCCCTCAACCTATTTCGAATCGGACCTGGAGCCCGATCTCTCCAGACCAATGACCAGCGCGGTGCCCATCCCGAACGGGCTCGCACCCCGGTTACCGGGCGCCCCGGCATCGTCCCCGTACGATCCGTACGTTCACTAACGAAGAGAACGGAACAGGGCTATGACCAGCGAGACCTGCGCGGGACTGATCGACGAATTCACCGCCCGTGCTCATCAAACCCTGTTCAAGAAGACGGTCATCTCGCCCGAGGATCTCGCGGCGTGGGTCACCGATGGCGCCCCGCTTCCCGCCGCGCCCCGCAAGGAGTCCTACCGCCTCGGTAGCGTGGGCCGCGGGAACGACGATCGACTCGCCGAACTCAACGGCATGCCGGGCCGCGACAAGGTGCTGGACTTTCTCTCCGACTACGTTCGGGACTTCGTACCGGCGCCGGCGATCACCGAGGACGACCACTGGGTGGTGACCCTGCGCACCCAGCCAGGGGTGCTGTCGCGGATCAACATCGGTCCGGTCCACGTGGCGGTCGTGGTGGATGACGAAGACCGTTGCCCAGTGCGCGTATGGGTGGCCGAAAGCCCCCTTCGTGCCGCGTTGGATGGTGGCGAGTTCGAGGAGATCTTCGGCGATACTGTCGAACGCCTCGAAGGGAAGGCTGCTACGCAGCCTGCCGGCGGTGAGGACCAGGTGTCTTTCTGGATCGATACCCTGGACGAGGCCCGGGGTTTCCTGGCTCATCCCGCTGTGGCACAGGCGGTGCGTCTGTACAACGCACGCCAGGCCATCCGCCGCACCAGTTGGCACAGTGCGCATGTTCCCGCCCTCGTCGATGGTGCGTTCACCGACACCGCTGTCGCGGAACTCACGACCGCGGTCTCCGCCGCGCTTGGACCTACCACCTTCTGACCAACACCCGGCCGCGACTGTGGCCGGATCAGCCTGCCGCACTGGCAGGTACCGGCAGAGGACCTCGTCCACATCGGCCTGTACCCCGGAGCAGAACCACGGCACCGGCAGCAGGCTACTCCCGACAAGACAAGGAGCCCCGTGGTATTCGAGGTCAAGGCCACTCACCGGGTGCGATCAACGGGAGACACGGCGTGCGAGGTCCACCCCGATGTCTTCATCGACCAACGGGGTCGAGTCTTCACGACCGCCGAGACCGTCGTCGAGCACGCGGACATCCCCGCCGGAATCCACGAGATCGGCCAGGCCGAGGACCACGACATCTTCGTCGTCGAGGACGCTGCAATCGAACTCGCGATCGACTGGATCGAGGTACTGTCCGACGATTCGCAGGCCGAAGAGCGGATAGAGCAGAAATCCCAGTCTCGGTGGGCCACGTCCTCCGGACCCGTTCAGCGCATGCGCCCCGACATCGACTGGACCTCGCTACATCGCCAATGGCTACGACGCGACAGACGAATCGTGGAGTTCGAGGTGCGCGCATCGCATCGCTCCGATCAAGACCTGACCTGCGAAATCTACCCCGACGTATTCGTCGCTGAGCGCAGCAGAGCGGCCTTTTCCAGGCTGGCCGGTATGGCCATGCAACAACCCGGCGACATCGTCGCAGCACTGCCCGAAGGGACTCAGGAGTGGTTCACCGTCCACGGCTTGGAGAATGCCACCAGCTGGGTGGGCACCGTCGCGGCATTTCAGGACGAGTTCTGGCTCAAACATCACGGAGGCGACCTCTTTTTCCCCAGGCCGGTCGGACCGATGGGCCCTTCGTGTCCGCCGCGCAGCGTGCTGAGCTGCTGATCAGCGTCGCGACTGTGCCTCGGTGTCGCTGACCGGCGTGCCTGCGTGTGCCACTGTGGACGCTGCTCACCGGAGGTCATCGAGCAACTGCCCCAGGACGCGGGCACCGGCACTGCGTTCACGAGTACTCAGCGACTCCATCAGGTCGACCGCCACCGCGATCGGCACCACGCCGTCGTCCAGGGCCGACGGCGTGTGAGAGACGATCCGCACGGTCACATCTCCGTCGAGGTTGGGAACCAGACCGAATTCGTCGACGACCGCCTCGACGTGTGTGGCCGGGACGTAGCCGTCGACGACGTTGTGGTGGCCTGTCACCAGCCCGAACCGGTCCGCCCACTGCCGATTCGTCTCGAGTGCGCTGACGCCTCCGGCGATCAATGCCGATCCGGGTCCGGTCATCTCGTCACCCCTGCCCCGCATGCGCAGGATCCGACTCTGACGGCGTCGAGCAAGGTGGGCGATCTCGTCGCCGGTCGAGCGCACCATCCGGTTCCGCAGCCGTGTTCGGTGCGCCGCCGGGAGCCAGTCACCGGAGGCGAGCACAATCCGGCACGAACGCACCGACTCCCGGTCACGATGAGCACATGGCAACACCGACCACCGACGACCCTACCCGCGAGTTCCTCGACCTGTGGTCCGACATCGAACAACACCTGAAACAGAAACATGCCCTGCCGGAGGGCATTCGCGGCATGGGTGACATCCTCACCGCGACCCGCGGCCGGGACACCCTCGTCCGCCGGTACGCGCCCGACCTCACCGCCTTCCGGCAGCTCCGCAACGCCATCTCCCATCACCGATACCGCGGCGGGACCCCCATCGCCACACCACGGCAGGACACCGTCGAACAGTTGCGCCGCATCCACCACGCACTGCTCGACCCCCTCCGGATCGGACAATGCCTGCGGGCACCGGCGGTGATCACCGCCGCACCGGAGCAGCCGCTGCGTGATGCGCTGCGGGAGATGATGCACTACGGCTTCTCCCAGCTGCCGGTCTACGACAACGGCAACTACCTCGCACTGTTGACCACCAATGCCGTCGCCCGCTGGTTGGCGGCACAGATCAGCGACGCCGGTGACGTGCTGGTGGACCAGGTTCGGGTGCGGGAGGTCCTCGACTTCACCGAACCGACCGAGAAGGTCCTCCACCGCGCCAGAACCGTGACGGTCGCCGCGGTGATCGACGACTTCCGCACCGACGATCCCGCCGGCACGTTGGTGGCGGTCATCATCAGCGAGCAGGGCCTGCGGACACAGAAACCCCTCGGAGTCGTCGTGCGCGACGATGTGTCCTATCTGCTCGCGCAGCTCCCCGCGGTGGGTGTGTAGCGGCCTTACCGTTGCGGGGGGCACGGCCCGATCCGATAGCTCCGGCGCTGCACCCGATCGGTGGCCGAGGCGAGCAACACGAACTGGGTGCCGTGCCACGCGAAGACCGCGACCTGTCCGAGCGCCCGCCCCCACGCCCGGGCCTGGTCGTCGGTCAGGCCCGACGCTGCGACACTCAGTTCGCGGTACTCACCGTCCGGGGAGCCGCCCATCGCCGGATAGGTGGGGACGCCGTGCTCGTGCAGACGGCTCCTCAGCTCGCGCCATGCGAGGCGTTCACGGTCGGTGCCGGGTCGTTCCCCGGGCTGGCAGACGGCAAGAATGTGCATCGGGCCGGCGGGGGGCGTGGTCACGGCCGGGTTCGGTGCGGGACAGGGGGTGATGCGGATGCACCCGGCCGGTAGGTCGATGTCGACGACGGCGGACACATATTCGTTCCACAGTCGATCGTCGCCGGCCAGCGCCGCCAACGCTGCTGGGCTGCGCCGCACCACGAGGTCACCGTGGCGCCAGGCCAGCACCGAAAATCCTCGGTTCAGCGCGGTCTCGATGGTGCCGGGGCCTGGCTGGTTCGGTAGCAGTATCGAACGGTGCGTGTGTCCGGGAGCTCCGGGGGCTGCGAGCGCGGCATCGCACCGGTCCATCGCGGCGCGGACCGGGGCCGGCTCGGCGGAGGTCGCCACGACGATCCATTCACCGAGGCTCGTGTCGATCAGTTCGGTGTCCTGGTGGGGTGCGGCCGGGTCGCGGCGAATCCGGATCTGATGTCCGCGTCGTCGTTGATGTGCCGCGTACTCGTGGGCCAGGGTCTGCGCGGGGCATCCGCGGGTGTCCCTCCGCGGCCGCGACATGCCCTCACCGTACCGGTCGACCGAAACCCGCGAACCCGTTGCCGCAGCCGCGGCACAGTGATGCACTGGAGACCGGCACGGGGCCGACCGTATGCGAGGGCGAAGGGGACAGCGGTGAGCGCACAGGTGCTGGTGTACGGGATCGCCGGTGATCGGTTGGTGTTCATCGACCGCGACCAGGCCCACGAGTTGTCGCTGCTGTGGACCGGCTTCGACACGTGGGGACACGCCAAAGCGGCTCTGCCGCAGAAGAGATGGGACGACATCGTCGAACGGCTCGAGGGCTGGGAAATGGACCCACCCGAGCCGCAGGAACCGTTCGGCCTGTCCCAGATTCCCGGGAACGAGGACGGGGACTGGCCGGAGTGGCCCGCCCAGCAGATGCTCGAGTGGATGCCCCCCGAGTTGATCGCACAGTACGGCAACTCTGCTGCCAGCGTCCTCAACGGGGACTTCCTCGACATCGACCCGCGGCACGAAGCCGCACTCGTCGCCGCACTCGAAGAGGCGGGTTGGACCTGCATCAAAGACGACGCGCTGGTCAGCTCCGCCAGCGGTTTCGCTGCGGACACCGATCCTGGGGGTGCGCGGTCCTGATCGCTCGGGTTCGACGGCGTCCGGACACGCCCTGATCGCTCGTGTCATCTGCGTTGCACGGACAACGTCCCGGTACCGAACGTCATCGCCCCGCCTGCGTGTCGGGACTGGATCGACGGCCGGGTCGGTCACGCACGATGTGTGCCCGCTACGATCACCCGATTGCGTATACAGCGGCCTCGACAGGAGCACGGATGCTCGGAGATGCGTCGGGGTTGCCGGTGCCCGCGTGGTCGAAGTACGCGCCGCGGAACTACGATCCGCCGCCGATCCCACCGCCGCCGATCGCCCCTCGGGAAGTGGCCGTCGTGGCGGTGCTCAGCGAGGCCCCACGGCTCGGGGTCGGCTCCGAACATCGGCTGCCCGCCCGTCCGGGTCGTGAGGACAAGCCGTTCCGGCTTGTCCTCGGTGAACCCGGCCCTGCTCTGTACCACCAGGGTGATTGCCCAGTCTTGGCCACCGAACTCCATCACGCGAGGCTCTGCACGAACGACACACCCCGGATCGCACTGTTCGCGTTGGACGCGGCGAGACGTCGCGGCATCGCCTGCCCGGTCTGCCTGTTCGGGTTGGCGAAGGCTCGCGCGGAACACCGTCGGCTCAAGCCGTGCCGTGTCCGTGGGTCCGAGACGATCGACAACGGTCTGCTCCTACGCTGGCGCCGAGACGCAGTCGGTGCATGGCAGGGGTTGGTCCTGCGGCAGTCCGATGATGCCGTGTCGTGTGAAATCGTTGCGTCGAGCGATCTGGAATCGATGCCGGAGTAGGGAACGCCCGAACTCGCAGTCGCCTCGTGGCTGGCGCCGCGTCTGGTAGCGACAAGCGTGGAGGGCAGTTCGTGCACGCGATGAACTGTCGCCCAGCGGTTGCCGGTGGACACACGCAATGCACGCACCCGACTTCCGTGGCGGAACTGCAGAGCACTGTCGGTCAATCGGATGATTCCGAACGCTCACGCCGAGGGGCAATATGGCGCCGTAACCCTTCCGAGAGAGCCTCGACCACCGACCCGGAACAGACTCGGCCGGAACACCGTCCCCACTCGCGGTGCTTGTGCCCGCGTGCGTGAAGGAGACTATTCGATGAAACGTACCCACGTGATGCGCGCCGCGGTGTGTAGTGCCATCGCTGTGACCGGCATCCTCTTCGGTGCGGCCGGTCCGGCGACCGCTGCACCCGCACCGCTACCGGTGAACGATGTCGCAGATGGCGGATGGTGGGAGTGGGGCTTGTACGGCAAGAACACCCAGGACGCCGTGAAGAACATCGGATCAGCCATCTGGAAGGCGAGTGAGGCGTACGGCAATCTCTACGATCCGTTGAACAACGCCATCGAAAACAGGGTCGTCAAGCCGCTGAAGAACCTCGACGATCGCCTCAACGAGCCTGTCGATCGCGGTTGCACGAGAAGCTATCCCCACCGAGATGGCGATCTCTGCTACAACTGGGACACCGGTCGGAGTATTCCGGCCAAACGCTGAGTCGATCGCGATCGAAAAGACAGACATCGCAGATGCGCCTCACCTCTCGCTCGGTGGGGCGCATCTGCGGTGTCCGAGACAGGTCGCGGGAGCGATGAGGGGTCGCCGTAGCACCGAAGAAGATACCGGCGATGCTGGTCAAGGGATCTTTTCGCTACACGGCGTCTGCTTCCGGACTGCATATCCGCCCACAATTCGTCGAGTTCTACGCCGAACCCCGTACCGACGGGCGTATCCCGAGGCGTCCCGCCGCGTCGGAGCGCGAAGCGTGATGCGCCGACGACACCGGGACCGGGCTCGACGATGCCGGGACCGGGGTGCCTAGATACGGGCATCCACGCACGGGCTGCGGTGGACGCACCGAAAGCACAACGTGCGTGCTCCGCATGCACGCAGAGCATGTACCGCTCCCCCAGTGGTGGAACGCACCGAAAGCACCACCCCCGCATGATCGCTGAACCGACATGAACAACCACCACCCGGACACGAGCTTGTTCGCCGACGAATCGAGGCGCCCGCCCACACCGGCACACCGCGCCCCACAGTGGAGGGCAGCTACGTGGTGGTCACCCGGATCGCGGTCTGCACCGGCCCGGTCAACCCGACATCGACCGGCACCGAAAACACCTTCGTCAGCTCCCAACACTGCTCGATGGCCCGACGATCCCGCACCGTCCCGCCACTTCGAGCCCACGCCCGCGCCATCGCCCACGATCCTGCTGCTCCCCGATGCGTGAAGCCTTCCTCGGCAAGCACGGTGTTGGTGCGCGGATCGATGATCTCCACTCGTACAGCCACCATCGCAGTTCCCCCGACCGATCCCCCGGACCCCGCTCCTGCGCCGTCCGTCGATGCCCTCGCATGCTAGCCGACCACACCCGACGGCAACCGACACCGACGCCGCAGACGGTGTGGCCACCGGCGGATACGCCGCCCCCACTCCCCCTCTGCGCCGTGCCCGGCGGTTCCCGCCGCAGTCACCGAAACCCTCACCGGCACAGCCGATACGCTGACCCGATGAGCACCGAGGCGGGAACAGGTACAGCACGACGCGGTCCGGGCCGTGGCGCCGCCCTGCTGCTGGCCGCGCTGTACCTCGGGCTCGGCGGGTGGTTCGCCGCGACCGGATCACCATGGCCGGCCGCCGGG
>NZ_JBAQXC010000209.1:0-4893 GCF_049299235.1 Rhodococcus sp. (in: high G+C Gram-positive bacteria)
CGGACGGCTCGAACACCTGCGCGGCTCCGCACTCGGGTTCCGCAACCTGACCAACTACATCGCCCGAAGCCTGCTCGAGACCGGCGGCTTCAGACCCCAACTCCTACACCCCCGATTGGGATGAGCCTGTTTTCCGGAGAACCGCCACATGATGCGCTCCCATCGGTACACGGTCAGGATCGACAGATCCCAGTGTCCGACGCCGAGAACCGGCAGTCACGAGTAGTCCGATACCCGAGTGCGTATCCCGGCACGAATCCCGCATACCCGTATCCGATGGTGCGGGCGCGTCCCCTGCCTGTGCGCTACCAGCCGCGTTCCCGCCACTCGCCGAGGTGCGGACGCTCCGCACCGAGCGTCGAGTCCTTGCCGTGGCCCGGGTAGACGACGGTGTCGTCGCCGAACCGGCCGAACAGCTTCGTCTCCACATCGTCGAGCAACGCGGTGAACTGTTCGTGGTCGGGGGTCTTGCCGATGCCGCCAGGGAACAGGCAGTCGCCGGTGAACACGTGGTGCCGGCCGGTGCCCTGCTCCTCGAGGACCAGCGCGATCGAACCGGGAGTGTGCCCGGACAGGTGCAGCACCTCGAACGACAGTTCGCCGACGTCGACGGTGTCGCCCTCCATGAGCATCCGGGCCGGAGTGACGGGAAGCGGCTCGGCGTCGAGTGGGTGCGCTGCCGTCGGCGCACCCGTGGTCGCGGCGACCTGCTCGAGACCCTGCCAGTGATCCCAGTGCTGGTGGGTGGTGACGATCAGCTCGAGATTCGGCGCGTTCTCGGCGAGATAACCGACGAGCAGGTCCGGTTCGTTCGCGGCGTCGATGAACAACGACTTGCCGGTCGCGGTGTCGGTGACGAGATAGGTGTTGTTGTCCATCGGGCCGACAGACAGTTTGACGATGGTCGCGCCAGGAATCGCGCGGCGCTGCGCGGGGCCGCCCGGGGAGACCTCCCCGGTGTAGTGGTCGTCGATGGTCACAGGCTGCTGCGTCATGGCTGCACGCTACCGCCGAGGAACATCTGTCGAGGTCGGGAGGTTGTGAACGAGAACCTGTCGGTGGCCGCGCCTACCATGGCACAGTCCGGTGTCGCGTGATTCGGCACCGGCTCACCGGGAACACAACAGGGCTCACCGGGAACACAACAGGACTGTCGCGCACACCGGGCGCGGGTCCGAGGGAAGGACATGGCGTGGCGGATCGCCTGATCGTGCGGGGCGCACGGGAGCACAACCTGCGCGGAATCAACGTGGACCTCCCGCGGGACAGTCTCATCGTGTTCACCGGACTGTCCGGGTCCGGCAAGTCGAGCCTCGCGTTCGACACGATCTTCGCCGAAGGCCAGCGGCGCTACGTCGAATCGCTGTCCGCGTACGCACGCCAGTTCCTCGGCCAGATGGACAAGCCGGACGTCGACTTCATCGAGGGTCTGTCCCCGGCGGTGTCCATCGACCAGAAATCCACGAACCGCAACCCGCGGTCGACGGTCGGCACCATCACCGAGGTGTACGACTACCTGCGTCTGCTGTATGCACGCGCGGGCACCCCGCACTGCCCGATCTGCGGCGAACGGATCGCGCGGCAGACACCACAGCAGATCGTCGACCAGGTGCTCGACATGGAGCAGGGCCTGAAGTTTCAGGTCCTCGCGCCGGTCGTGCGTACCCGCAAGGGCGAGTTCGTCGACCTGTTCGAACAGCTCACCGTGCAGGGCTTCGCGCGCGTGCGTGTCGACGGTGTGGTGTACCCGCTGACCGAGCCGCCGAAGCTCAAAAAGCAGGAGAAGCACGACATCGAGGTGGTCGTCGACCGCCTTGCCGTCAAGGTATCCGCCAAGCAGCGGCTCACCGACTCGATCGAGACGGCGCTTCGCCTCGCCGAGGGGATCGTCGTGCTCGATTTCGTCGACCGCGACGAGAACGCTCCGGACCGGGAACGTCGCTTCTCGGAGAAACTCGCCTGCCCGAACGCGCACCCGCTGTCCATCGACGATCTCGAGCCCCGCTCGTTCTCGTTCAACTCGCCGTACGGGGCCTGCCCGGAATGCACCGGTCTCGGTGTCCGCAAGGAGGTCGACCCGGAACTCGTGGTGCCCGATCCCGAGGCGACCCTCGAGGACGGCGCGATCGCACCGTGGTCGTCGGGCCAGAGTTCGGAATACTTCAGCCGGTTGCTGTCCGGTCTCGGCGACATCATGGGTTTCGATCTGTCGACACCGTGGAACAAATTGCCGGCCAAGGCGCGCAAGGCGATCCTGGAAGGCAGCACCGAACAGGTGCACGTCCGGTACAAGAACCGCTACGGTCGGGTGCGCTCGTACTATGCCGAGTTCGAAGGTGTGATGCCGTTCCTGCACCGCAGGCTCGAACAGACCGAGTCCGAGCAGATGAAGGAACGGTACGACGGGTTCATGCGCGACATCCCGTGCCCGGCGTGCGACGGCGCACGCCTGCGGCCGGAGATCCTGTCGGTGACGATCTCCGCGGACGGCGGACACAAGTCGATCGCCGAGGTGTGCGACCTGTCGATCGGTGAGTGCTCCGCGTTCCTCAACAGCCTCACCCTCGGATCCCGCGAGGAAGCGATCGCCGGTTCGGTCCTCAAGGAAGTGCAGTCGCGCCTCGGGTTCCTGCTCGACGTCGGCCTCGAATACCTCACCCTCTCGCGCGCTGCGGCGACACTGTCCGGCGGTGAGGCGCAACGTATCCGGCTCGCAACCCAGATCGGCTCGGGTCTCGTCGGTGTGCTGTACGTCCTCGACGAACCGTCCATCGGCCTGCATCAGCGCGACAATCGTCGCCTCATCGAAACCCTCACGCGGCTACGTGATCTCGGCAACACGTTGATCGTCGTCGAACACGACGAGGACACCATCCGCGCATCCGACTGGATCGTCGACATCGGTCCGTTCGCCGGCGAACACGGCGGCCGGGTCGTGCATGCCGGAACGTACAAGCAGTTGCTGGACAACACCGAATCGCTGACCGGGGCGTACCTGTCCGGGCGCAGAAGCATCGACGTTCCGCCGGTACGTCGGCCGATCGACCGGAAGCGTCAGGTCACCGTCGTCGGGGCGAGGGAGAACAACCTGCGCGGCATCGACGTTGCGTTCCCGCTCGGCGTGCTCACCAGCGTCACCGGCGTATCCGGGTCCGGCAAGTCCACGCTGGTCAACGACATCCTCGCCACCGTGATGGCCAACAAGCTCAACGGTGCCCGCCAGGTGCCGGGTCGGCACACCCGCGTCAACGGTCTCGACCAACTCGACAAGCTCGTCCAGGTCGACCAGTCACCGATCGGTCGCACCCCGCGGTCGAACCCGGCGACCTACACGGGCGTTTTCGACAAGATCCGCACGCTGTTCTCGCAGACCACCGAGGCCAAGGTGCGCGGCTACCAGCAGGGCAGGTTCTCCTTCAACGTCAAGGGCGGTCGCTGCGAGGCATGCTCCGGCGACGGCACCCTCAAGATCGAGATGAACTTCCTGCCCGATGTGTACGTGCCGTGCGAGGTGTGCCACGGTGCCCGCTACAACCGCGAGACACTCGAGGTGCACTACAAAGGAAAGAGCATCGCCGAGGTGCTCGACATGCCGATCGAGGAGGCCGCCGAATTCTTCCAGCCGGTCACCTCGATCCACCGCTACCTCAAGACCCTTGTGGACGTCGGGCTCGGATACGTGCGGCTCGGACAGCCCGCGCCCACCCTGTCCGGGGGCGAGGCACAACGCGTCAAGCTCGCCGCGGAACTGCAGAAGCGCTCGAGCGGCCGCACCGTGTACGTGCTCGACGAGCCGACGACGGGTCTGCACTTCGAAGACATCCGCAAGCTGCTCGGCGTCATCAACGGGCTCGTCGACAAGGGCAACACCGTCATCGTCATCGAGCACAACCTCGACGTCATCAAGACGGCGGACTGGGTCATCGACATGGGTCCCGAGGGCGGATCGGGGGGCGGCACCGTCGTCGGTCAAGGCACACCGGAAGATATCGCCGCGACCGAGGCCAGCTACACCGGGCGGTTCCTCGCCGAGGCGCTCGACGCCGCGCCCGCGCCGGAACCGGTGCGTAAGCCGGCGCGCAAACGTGCCCCGAGGAAGGCGGCGGCCGCCATATAGCCGGCCGCGGATGGCCCCGCCGGTGCACCACGGCGCGACGGACCGTTCAACTGCACGTAAGGAAGGGGAAACGCGCGCTCCGTAGCCTGGCGGCATGACCGGTGTGCCTGTCGATCTGACCGCAATCGCCTCCGCCCTCGACGAGTTGCGAGACGGACTCGTCGCCGCCGCCGCGGCAGACGAACGGTGGGCGCAAGCCCATCCCAGTCACCGCGCGAGCGCACAAAACCTGGCGCACTACGTGGCGCTGCGCCGGCGCGACATCCGCGACCTGCAGTCCGACCTCTCCGAGTGCGGCCTGTCGTCCCTCGGTCGCGCCGAGGCGCACGTGCTCGCGAACATCGACGCGGTCCGCCACGCGGTGGGCCGCCTCGCGGATCTCCCGGATTGCGACATCGATTCCACAACAGTCGGATTCGTTGACGGCCCGCGACTGCTCGACCGCAATGCGACCGCGCTGCTCGGCGCCGCGGAGGGTGGTCGCCGCACCCGCATCATGGTGACCCTGCCGTCCACGGCGGCCACCGACGCCGACCTCGTCGACCGAATCGTCGCGGCAGGCGCCGAACTGGTGCGCATCAATTGCGCGCACGACAGCCCACAGCAGTGGGAGCAGATGATCGCGCACGTGCGGCGCGCCGAGCGCGCCCACGGCCGACGCGTCACCGTCACGATGGATCTGGGCGGACCGAAACTGCGCACCGGCCCGATCGCGGCGGGACCGGCGGTGGTCCACATCAAACCGGAACGCGACGCGCTCGGCCGCACCGTGGCCC
>NZ_JBAQXC010000210.1:0-2790 GCF_049299235.1 Rhodococcus sp. (in: high G+C Gram-positive bacteria)
CACCCGGGTGCATTTGTGCACCCGGTAACAGCCACAAAGGCACACGGGTGGGAGCTGCGGCGGAAGGTGATCGAGGGTAAGGAATCCAACCTGGTGCTGCTGTGCGTCGACGCATCCGGGTCGATGGCCGCCCGAACACGCATGACACAGGTGAAGACCGCGATCCTGTCACTGCTGCTCGACGCGTACCACCGACGGGACACGGTCGGGCTGGTCACCTTCCGTGGCGACCGCGGGCACGTGCTGCTGCCACCGACGAACTCCGTCGATGTCGCCGCAGCCCGGCTGCGGGAACTTCCCGCGGGTGGCCGCACACCCCTCGCCGAAGGACTGTCGGAGGCCGCCGAAACCATCCGGCGGCACCAGTTGCGTGACCCCGATCGGCGGGCACTGCTCGTCGTCGTCACCGACGGTCGCGCCACGTCCGGTGACGACGCGGTGAACCGGTCGCTGGCGATCGCCGACACCATTGCCGGCCGGGGTATCGCCTCGGTGGTCCTGGACTCCGAGACCGGGCGGTTCCGGATGGGGCTCGCACGCCGGCTCGCCGAACGCCTCGGCGCCGAGTACGTCCCGGTCGGGGACGTGCACGCCGATGCCATCACCTCCGCCGTACGAGGAAGGGCCGCCTGATGCCTCAGGGACAACCGACCGTGGTGCCGCAGGACGGTCTCACCACCCGGCAGCGCCGCAACCGGCCGCTGCTCATGGTCAACACCGGTGACGGCAAAGGAAAGTCGACCGCCGCGTTCGGCCTGGCCTTGCGCGGCTGGAATCAGGGCTGGTCGGTCGCGGTGTTCCAGTTCGTGAAGTCCGCGAAGTGGCGCCTCGGCGAGCAGACTGCCTTCGAGACGCTCGGAGCCCTGCACGACGAACGCGGCACCGGTGGCGCGATCGAGTGGCACAAGATGGGGTCGGGCTGGTCCTGGTCACGCAAGGACGGCACCGAGGAGGACCATGCCGCGGATGCGCTCGCCGGGTG
Organism: Rhodococcus sp. (in: high G+C Gram-positive bacteria); assembly: GCF_049299235.1. GTDB lineage: Bacteria > Actinomycetota > Actinomycetes > Mycobacteriales > Mycobacteriaceae > Rhodococcus. The sequence goes on from NZ_JBAQXC010000210.1 coordinate 983, forward strand.
GCGGGAAATCCAGCGGCGCCTCGCGGACGAACAGCACGGCTTGTACGTCCTCGACGAGTTCACGTATCCGATCAACTGGGGTTGGGTGGACATCGACGAGGTCGTCGACACCCTCGTGCATCGCACCGGGAATCAGCACGTGATGATCACCGGTCGTCGCGCCGATCCGAAACTCGTCGAGGCCGCCGACCTGGTCACCGAGATGACCAAGATCAAGCACCCGATGGATGCCGGCCAGAAGGGCCAGAAGGGCATCGAATGGTAGGCACGGCATGGTAGGCACGGCATGGTAGGCACGGCATGGTAGGCATTCCACGGCTGGTGATCGCCGCCCCCGCATCCGGACACGGAAAGACCACCGTCGCTTCGGGTCTCATGGCGGCACTCGGTGCAGCGGGGCACAGCGTGTCCGGCCACAAGGTCGGACCGGACTACATCGATCCCGGCTATCACGCCCTGGCCACCGGCCGTCCCGGCCGCAACCTCGATCCGCATCTGGTCGGCACCGAACTGATCGCGCCGCTGTTCGCGCACGGATCCACCGGCGCCGACCTGGCGGTCGTCGAGGGTGTCATGGGTCTGTACGACGGGATGCTCGGCACCGAAGGATTCGCATCCACCGCCCACGTCGCCACCCTGCTGCGGGCACCGATCGTGCTCGTCGTCGACATCTCCCACGCGTCGCGGTCGATCGCCGCGGTCGTGCACGGCATGGCGTCCTACGATCGCGGTGTCCGCATCGCCGGGGTGATCCTCAACAAGGCGGGCTCCCCGCGGCATTCCGACGAGGTGACCGCAGCGCTCGAACCGACCGGTATCCCGGTGTTGGGAGTTCTGCAACGCGACGACGGGATCAGCGCACCGTCCCGGCACCTGGGTCTGGTTCCGGCTCAGGAACGCGCCGGGGCCGCAGGGCAACTCGACCGACTGGCCGCGCAGATCGCCGCGCACGTCGACCTCGCGGACATCGTGCGGATCGCGCAGAGCGCCCCGGACCTGCCGGCGGCACCGTGGTCGCCGCCGGGCCGCGCGGCCGATTCCGGTGGTCCGGTCGTCGCCATCGCCGGGGGCCGGGCGTTCACCTTCCGCTACACCGAAACCGAGGAGATGTTGCGCGCGGCAGGATGCCGGACCGTCGTGTTCGACCCGCTGCGCGACGAGCGGCTTCCCGACGACACGGCCGGGATCTACCTCGGTGGCGGGTTCCCCGAGGTGCACGCCGCGGACCTGTCCGCGAACACCCCGCTGCGCGACCATCTGCGGAACGCGATCGCAGCCGGAGTCCCCACGGTGGCCGAATGCGCCGGCCTGCTGTATCTGTGCCGCGACGTCGACGGCGCCGACATGGTCGGGACGCTCGGCGCCTCCGGCCGGATGACGCCGCGTCTGACCCTCGGTTACCGCACCGCGATCGCACCGGAAGACAACCTTCTCGCAGTCGCGGGCACACGGGTCACCGGACACGAATTCCACCGAACCACAGTCGATCCCGGACCAAACCCGGGGTGGCTGCTCGACGGGAGGCCGGACGGTCACGCGACCGCGACCCTGCACGCGTCGTACCTGCACACGCACTGGGCAGGGCATCCGGCGATGCGCGACCGATTCGTCGACGCGGTCCGTCGCGCGGCACCCGTTCCGGCACCGCCGCCCCGGCCGCGCGCATCGGCACCGGATCTGCATCATCACGGAGACCGCGAGGCGACCCCCGGCCTGGTGGATCTCGCGGTGAACGTGTCGTGCCGGCCGCGACCGCCCTGGCTCCACGACGCCCTACATGCCGCGCTCGACGACGTGGCGCGCTACCC
>NZ_JBAQXC010000211.1:0-25373 GCF_049299235.1 Rhodococcus sp. (in: high G+C Gram-positive bacteria)
GCCGCGGTGTGCGCCCGCGACGGGGTGCTGCTCGATGCCCGCGCCCCCGAACGATTCCGCGGCGAGATCGAACCGATCGACCCGGTCGGTGGGCGCATTCCCGGCGCCGTGAACATGCCGTCCACCACGCTGCTCGGCCCGGACGGCCGTTTCTTCTCGGCCGCCGACCTGCGTGCCCTGTTCGCGGCGCACGGCGTCGACGGTGCAGCGAGCGCGGGTGTCTACTGCGGGTCCGGTGTCACCGCCGCGGTGGTCGTCGCCGCCGCGCAGGTCGCGGGTATCGACCTGGCGTTGTTCCCCGGTTCGTGGTCGCAGTGGTCGTCGGACCCGGCCAACCCGATCGAAACCGGACCTGCCCAGCGATGATGGCGCCCTGTCCGCGCACGCGGAACTATGGGGTCCTCGCGCGTGTCGGGCGCCCCGACCGTGTTGCCGCCGGAACGCCGGCCGGCCGGAGCACCGAGATCCGGTGGGCGCGACTGTCCGCCGTGTAGACGCGGAGCGTTCCGGGATCGACGACGGGACTGCGCGGACCGTCACCCACCCGGTGCGTCCGCACCAATGTCATTGTCTTCAGGTCGATTTCGGAGACGGTATTGCCGCCGGTATTCGTGACGTACAGGGTGCGCCCGGACGGGTCGATCGCCGCGTCGCCACCGCCGTCGAATCCGACGGGGTGCGGGCCGGTGACGGTGTCGGTGGACGGGTCGATCACCGAGATCGTCGCATCGCACCGATTGACGACGTAGATCGTCGGGCCGGACGGATCCGGCACCAGATCGGGGGACCGCCCGACCGCGATATCGGTGATCACCCGGCCGGTGGACACCTCGACGACGGAGACCGTGCCGTCGACCCAATCATGTTCACCGGCACGCGGAATCGGCACGTACAGCCGCCCGTCGATCACGGTGAATCCCCGGGACACCTCCGGGAACTCGCTGTCGATCCGGACGTTCGAGGTGACCACTCTGCGGGCCGTGTCGATCACCGTGAAGTCGTCGCCGGCCATCACATACAGCACACTCGCCGACGGATCGGCGCGCAGGGCCCACGGCTTCTTCCCGACCGGAATGGTGGCCGTCACCGCCCGCGTCCGCGTGTCGACGACGGTGATCGACTTCCGGGCGTAGCCGGCGACGTACAACTCGTGGCGATCCGGTGCGACCGCCACCGCGGCGGCATCCGGGACGTGCCGGATCGTCGCCGACACCACACCGCGGGCCGGGTCGACGACGTCGATCGTGCTCTCGCCCCCGATGGCCCTCGTCAGCACGTAGATCGAGTGCGCCGCGGGGTCCATCACCATCGACGTGGGCCGTCGACCGTCCAGCGGAATGCCGTGCGCCGGCAGCGTGTCGACCTCTGCCACGAGCACGTCCTCCGCCCCCGTCCGTTCTACGCCGTCCGTTCTACGCCGTCCGTTCTACGCCGTTCGATCGACGCCGATGTCACCTGAACGCCGCCCCCCGGCACGTGCCATCCGAATCAACCACATTGTGACGGAAGTGAACAGTCGGTCGATCGGCCCACACCGGATCACCGCGCGGCGTTCACGGCATCGACCAGTTCCTGCAGCCGATCACGATCGAACCCGTCGCCGAGGAAGCCGGCCATCCGGCTCAGCGGCATCGAGGCGGCCATCTTCAGGACGCTGTCGTCCATTGCCGGCGCATCACCACCGGTGAAGGACGCGAACGCGTCCGTGATCAGCCCGGCCGCGACCGGATTCGCGAGCACCTCACCGATCGACGACTCCAGCGTCAACGGCAACCGCACCTCGTCGCCGATCACGTCGACGGTGCAGGCGGCGCGGATATCGCGGCTCGACGCCCCGACCTCGACGGTGTACGTGCCGCCCTCCACCACCCAGGCGTCGACGCGGGTGTCCCAATAGGCGAGGTCGGCACGCCGCACCGGGATCCGCACCTGCCGGGACTCGCCGGCGGCCAGGTGCACCTTCGCGAAACCCTTCAGTTCGCGTGGTGCCCGCGACACCGCGGAATCGGGAACCCCGACATAGACCTGCACGATCTCCGCGCCGTCCCGGTCGCCCGTGTTGGCGACGGTGACTGTCACTGTCGGACCGGCCTCGTCGGCCCGCACCGCCGCATCGCGGTAGTCGAAGGTGGTGTAGGACAAGCCGAAACCGAACGGGTACGACACGTCGAGCCGGCGCGCGTCGAACCACCGGTAGCCGACGTGCAGACCCTCCCCGTAGCGGACGTGGCCGTGCTCGCCGGGGAAGTTCCCGTACGCGGCGGTGTCCTCGATCCGCACCGGGATCGTCTCGGCGAGCCGCGCCGACGGATTGACCACCCCGTACAGCACGTCGGCGAGCGCACCGCCGCCGGCCTGCCCGAGCAGCCAGCCCTCCACGATCGCGGGTACCCGGTCCGCGACACCGGACAGTCGCACCACGCCACCGTTGGACAGCACGACGACGGTGTTCGGGTTTGCCGCGACCACCGCGTCGAGCAGATCCAGTTGCGCGGCGGGCAATTCCAGATCGTCGCGGTCGAACCCTTCCGATTCGAGTTCGGCCGGTACCCCGAGGAACAGCAGCACGGTGTCCGCCGTCGACGCGACCGCGGTCGCGTCGGTGGTCAGGTCGGTGGAGACGGAGCCGTCGGACCCGTAACCCGCAGCGAACGGCACGTCGACGGACGCGAGTGCCCGGATCTCGTCGAGCGCGTTGTCCAGTCGCGTCGGATTGATCAGCGACGAGCCGGCCCCCTGATAGCGCGGGGTGCGCGCGAGCTCCCCGATCACCGCGACGTTCGCGTCCGCGGCGAGCGGCAGAAGTCCACCCTCGTTGCGCAACAACACCACCGACGCGGCCGCGACCTCCCGGGCCAGCGCGTGGTGTGCGTCCGCGTCGTAGGTCGCATCGGGCTGCGCGCCTGCCGCGGCCTTGCGCACCAGGTCGACGACCCGGCCCGCGGCCGTGTCGAGGACCGATTCGTCGAGTGTGCCCGCGCGCACCGCGGCAACGAGTTCGGTGTCGGTGCGGCCACCGGTCGACGGCATCTCCAAATCCAGTCCGGCCGCCAGTGCGGAGACCCGATCGGCGACCGCACCCCAGTCGCTGACGACGAGACCGTCGAACCCCCACTCGTCGCGCAGCACCTCGGTGAGCAGCCACCGGTTCTGCGACGCATACACGCCGTTGATGCGGTTGTAGGAGCACATCACCGTCCACGGACTGGCATCCTCGACGACCCGCTGGAACCCGCGCAGATAGATCTCCCGCAGCGGTCGCGGATCGATGTCCGCGGACACCCGCATCCGGTCGGTCTCCTGATTGTTCGCCGCGAAATGCTTGAGCGACGCCCCCACACCCTGCGATTGCAGACCGCGCACCAACGCAGCGCCGAGAACACCGGACAGCAGCGGATCCTCGGACAGGTACTCGAAGTTGCGGCCGCACAGCGGGGTTCGCTTGATATTGATGCCGGGACCGAGCAGTACGGCAACCCGCTCCGCGCGGGCCTCGGTGCCCAGCGCGATCCCGACCCGTTCCAGCAGGTCGGGATCGAAGGTGCCACCGAGGGCCACCGCCGGCGGGAAACACGTCGCGGGCACCGCGTCGCCGAGCCCCAGATGGTCGCCGCCGCCGGTCTGCTTGCGCACCCCGTGTGGTCCGTCGGTCAACATGATCGACGGAATCCCGGCGGGTGCGACGGGCTCGGTGAACCAGAAGTTCAATCCGCTGGTCAGCGATGCCTTCTCCGTCAGGGTGAGGTCGGCGACGATGTCGGCGGTCGGACGGTCGTTCCACGGCTCGGTCATGCTTGCTCCTCTGCTCCGGTGACAACTCGTACGGTAGTGCCGGGAGCGACCGACATCGGGGACGATGCACACCGGACGGACAGCCGCACATGTCCTGCGTTGGTTGTCAGCCTGGATGTGTGCCGCTGTCGCATCTACGCGCGGATCCGAAAGGTATCGTCGACGGATCGAAGCAAGGAAGCGGGGTGGGCGTGGAGTCGAGAGAGAACGATCCCGAACTGAGGGATCGCGTACAACGTCTGCTCACCTTCCTGTCCGAACTCGTCGCAGCGCGCAGCGCGCCCGTCCGGGTGGTCGGCAAACACCGTGCCGTCATGCCCCTCGACGACGGGAATCTCCAGTTCAGCCTCAGTGCCGATGCCGCGGCAGGCGACGTCGTCCTCCGTGCGCGGCGCGTCCAACTCGACGACCCGCCGCGACCCCCCGAGCGGTTCGTGGCGCACATCGACGGCAGCATCGGCGACTCCACGACCGAACCGACCCTCGGCTCGACGGCACCGGGCGACATCGACGGCTTCGACACCTGGCTCACCGAATGGCGGGCGTGGGCCGCCGTCGACCGGGACCGGCGTCCCGCATCGCAGCTCTACACGTTCCTGCAGCGTGCGATGCTCGACCTCGAGGCCCACCCGGAGTCGTTGGAACTGGTCCTGGCGTCCGGGTTGCTGCAACTGTCCGAGGCGGTGGCGGGGGACCGGGTGCGCACCCACCTGATCGCCCAGTCCACGCACATCGAACGTCACCCCGAGTCCGGTGACCTGCTGGTCCGGTTGAATCCCGATGCCGGCCCGTCGCTCGAAGACATCCAGCTCCTCACCGGGCTGGACGTGTTCGACCCGTCCAGCACCCGAACCCTGCACGAATCCCTCGCAACGCAGGTCGCGTCGCCGGTCGACCCGGCGGCGCGGGTGTTCCTCAAGGGGTGGGCGGAGCGTGCGCTCACCGTGCGCGTCGACGTCGTCGAGGATGCGGCCGACGCCCCGTCACCGGAGATGGTCCTGACGCCGTCACCGGCGTTGGTGCTGCGTAAACGCGGCGCGTACGCCCTCATCAGGTACTACAACCGGATGATCGAGGCGGCGTCGGCCGAGTCGGCCCCGGTGCCGCTCGGGTTGGCGCAGCTCGTCGAAGCGATCGAACCGGCCGACCGGGTCGCCTGGCTCGACCACACCGGCGCACCGTCGGCCGAGCTCACCGACGACCCCCTGTTCCCGCTGCCCGCGAACGAGGAACAACGCGACATCATCGACCGGCTCGCCGGCGACAGCGGCGTCGTGGTCGAAGGCCCGCCCGGAACCGGGAAAACCCACACCATCGCCAATCTCGTCTCCGCATTCCTCGCCCGTGGTCAACGAGTGTTGGTGACCAGCGAGAAGGCGCAGGCGCTGCGTGTCCTGCGCGGCCAGCTTCCGCCGGAACTGCAGGAACTGTGCGTGTCGGTCACCGACACGACCCGCGCCGGCTCTGAGGAACTGAACCGCAGTGTCAGCGAAATAGCCGCCCGCAAGGCACAATTCAACCCGAGGCGTGCGACGCAGCGCATCGACGATCTCACCGTGCAACGCAACGACGCGCTGGACCGTCGGGCGGCCCTGACCGACCGGATCAGGCAGTCCCGCGCGGCCGAGACGGTCGTGCACCCGGAGATCGTCGCCGGCTACCGGGGGACGGCCTCGGAGATCGTCCGCAAGGTCCGCGACCAGGAAACCCGGCACGGGTGGCTGCCGGTGCCGCTCCTCACCGACACACCGCCGCTGTCCGTCGAGGAGTTCCACACGCTCCTCACATTGCACCGGCGATCGAGCATCGACCGTGCGCGACGACGACAGCAGGTGTTCCCCGCACTGTCCCTGCCCGGACCGGGCCGCGTCCAGTTCGCCTGCGCGGCGGTCGCGCAGGCACCGGGCGCGACGACGGGCAGCGACATGCCGGAACTGCTGCGGACTCTCGCCGGCGCGTCACCCGACGTACTCACCCGCATCCACACACTGTGCGAACAACTGCAGGGTGCGCTGCAAGACGTGGAACGACTCGATCCGCGGTTCCGGCACGTCGCCGACGAGGTGCTGTCGGGGCAGGCACTGCACCTGTGGGGGAAAACCGCCGAACTCTCCGGGCTCGTGCAAGCGGCACAGGCAGCCGACCGTTTCGTCGGCGCCAGCGACGTCGACGCACCCGTGACCGGCAGGCACGCGTTCGAGGCGTACGACGCGCTGGCCCGCAAGCTTCGTGCCGGAGACACGTGGCGCAGCGGATTCACCCGATTCCGCAGGAGCGACGAACAATCCGCGGTGGAGGCGCTCGGTGCGCCCGCCACCGTCGACGGTGTCGCCGCCACCACCGCCCACACGGCACGGATCGTCGCCGAGCACCTGCGCGCCCTCGACGCGGTCCGGGTGGTCGGCATCGTCCTCCACGACCTCGGCATCGACATCGCCGTCGACGAATCACGCAGTCGCGCCGTGGACACCCTGGCCTTCATCGACCGCGGCCGCGACGCCATCGACAACCTCGCCGCGCGGGCCGGCGGTGTCGAAGCGGCACTGCGCGAAGTCAACCCCGGTGCGCCGCGCATCGCGACCATCGAACAGGCGCGGGTGGTCGCGGAATCGGCGCGGGCCATCGCCGCGTCCGGCGCGGCGGAAGCGAACAAGGAGTGGCTCGACTCCGTCGCCACCTACATTCTCGGTGAAATCGCCGACGGAATGTCCCCCGAAGGGCGCGCGCTGGCACAGGCCTTCCGCGACGCGGACTTCCGCGCCATCACCGTGGCGCTGGACGCGTGGGACCGCGCCGCCGGTGAGTGCCGGGACGAACAGGCCCTTCTCGCCCTGCACACCCGCGTGGCCGACGCCGCACCCGCGCTCGCGCGCGCCATCGCCCTCGACCCGGCGAACGCCGAATGGTCGGCCCGCCTCACCGACTGCGACAGCGCGTGGGCGTGGCGCCGCGCCGAGGAATGGGTGCGGAACTACCACGAGCACCGCGACGACGGACGGTTCGACCGTGACCTCGACGACGTCGACCAGGACATCGCCCGGCTCACCGCGCACCTGGCCGCGGCGAAGGCCTGGAGTGCGTGCCTCGACCGCACGACCGCCGAGCAGGTACAGGCCCTGCATTCGTATCGCGATCACGTCGCGAGCATCGGCAAGGGCACCGGCCGGTACGCGGAACGGTACCGGGCCGCGGCCCGCGAGGCCATGCAGGTCGCGCAGGGCGCGGTACCGGCGTGGGTGATGCCGATCCAGCAGGTGCTGGCGTCGATTCCACCCGAACAGAATTCGTTCGACGTCGTCATCGTCGACGAAGCCAGCCAGGCCGACATCGCCAGCCTGTTCCTGCTGTGGCTGGCGCCGCGCGTGATCGTCGTCGGCGACGACAAGCAGTGCGCGCCCAGCGAAGTGTCGCTCGGTGCGCTCGACGGGGTGTTCAGTCGCCTCGACTCGTATCTGCCGGACATCCCGAAGTATCTGCGCGACAGTTTCACTCCGCGATCGAGTGTGTTCTCGCTGCTGCGGTCCCGGTTCGGGAGCGTCATCCGGCTGCGGGAGCATTTTCGGTGCATGCCGGAGATCATCGCCTGGTCCAACGCCGAATTCTATGCGGACGCCTCGCTCGTTCCGGTGCGGCAGTTCGGATCCGACCGGCTGCTGCCGCTGCGCACCACCTATGTGCCGGGCGGTGTCGTCACCGGACAGAACTCGTCGCTGACGAACCAGGTGGAAGCCCGCGCCCTCGTCGACACACTCGTGCGGTGCCTCGACGACGAAGCCTATGCCGGACGAACATTCGGTGTCGTTGTGTTGCAGGGGCAGTCGCAGGTCGACGTCATCCAGAACGAACTGCTCGGCAGGATCACCCCGGAGCAGTGGGAGGAGCGCAGGCTCCACGTCGGCACACCCCCCGACTTCCAGGGCGACGAACGGCACGTGGTGTTCCTGTCGATGGTCGTGGCACCCGACCAGAACATCGCGGCGATGACGAGGACCGAATATCAGCGACGGTTCAATGTCGCGGCGTCGCGGGCGCAGGACCAACTGTGGTTGTTCCATTCCCGGACGGTCGACACACTGCGGCCGACGGACCTGCGGCATTCACTGCTCACCTACATGCAGTCGACGTCCCCGATACCCGCCGACTCGATGCCGGTCGGGGTGACCCGCGAGGACCGGCACCCGGCGTTCGGGAGTCTCTTCGAGCAGGAAGTGTTCCTCGACATCGCCGCCCGCGGCTTCCACGTGAACTCGCAGGTCGAGGTGAACGGGCACGCCATCGACCTGGTGGTGACCGGTGCGGCAGGCAAACTGGCGGTCGCGTGCGACGGCGAACGGTGGCACACCACCACCGCCCACCAGAACACGGACCTCGAACGCGAACGCGAACTGCGCCGGTCCGGGTGGAAGTTCTGGCGGGTCCGCGAATCCGAATACTATCTCGACCCGGTTGCGGCACTGTCCGAGTTGTGGGGTGAGCTCGAGCGGCGCGGAATCACCCCGGATATCGCCAATGCTGCTGTGCCCGGCAGTGGTTGGGTCCCGATCGGTGCCGGCGGCTGGCGCTTCGTCGGCTGACATCGGTGGCATCCTCGACGTGGCATCCACCACGTGATCGGACAGCCGCGCACGTCCCGGACGTGTGTTTGTGTCCATTCGGTGAGCGGATGACCGGGCCGACGTCACTGCGATGCGTCAGGGCCGATCCACTCGGGGTATTGCGGTGCGACGGGCGCGCCGGGGATGACCGCGCCCGCGGGCATCAGCACGTTCCCGTCCGGGATGGAGTAGGAACCGGGAGAGCGTTGCAGCCACCAGTCGGTGCACTCGTGCGGCGCTGATCCTGTCCAATTACGCCCGCCTGCATGAAGTTCAGTGATACGCCACTCCCCGAACACATTCCAATCGGGGACGCGGAGAGCACGCGGATCCGATGAATCCGGGTCTGCGTCGGGGATCCCGGGACGTCCGGGACGGCCTGCGGAGTTGCTCAGTTTGACGACCCATGCGAAACCCACCGGGGATGTGCTGGATGCAGTGCGCTCGGTGGGATGCTCTCTGCGGTCGCACACATCAGCGATCAGTTCGGACGGTGACTCGACGAGGGTGGCGATGTGGTATCGGATGGTTCGGGGCTTCGGTTCGTTGCTTCCCCGCCCATCCGGAACGAGTGCCGGCAGGATCTTGTCACGGTCGAATCGCATTGGGCCACCGACGGCGTCGCTGTATCCGGGGAAGGTTGTGCCCAGCGAGTAGTACGACGCGTAATTGCCTGCTTCCACCGAAGCCCGTATCAGTTCCGCGCCGCGACTGAACAGATCGATTCCGGGTTCGGCGGACCACACTTGCGAGTACGGAACGGACTGCTCGGGCGGGCGTGCAGTGGTGTCCGGTACCGGGCCGGAATCGGTCGTCGAACATGCGGATGCGAGCAGCACGAGGACGAGTCCCGGTACTGCCAACCTGAAGTCAGCCGTGCGTACCGCCATGTTCCCCCGTGAGTCGTTCGAGATCGACATTGATCTTCTCGCGCATTGAGCCCCCTACGTAGCGCCGGGCGGGACCATAGCATCCGGACACCGCAAGTTGGCTGCGGACTGCACTGGTGTGCGGGCGCTGTCGGAGACGAGCCATCACGATTCGTTGACGAGGATCTTCGAGGGGAGGATTCTGTACGTCAGCACCAGGAAGGGACTGGTCATGATTCCGACGCTTGCCGGTGTTCACCACCTGAAGTTGCCCGTCGCGGATCTCTCACGATCCATCGAGTGGTATCGGACGCGCCTCGGCTACGAGGTTGTGATCGAGTTCGACGAAGAGGGAAAGCGGATGGGGGTCGCGATGCGGCACCCGGCAGGCGGACCTGCGATGGCGCTTCGGCTCGATCCTGAGAAGGCCTTAGTGGCAGCGGGATTCGACTACTTCGCTATCGGCGTACCCGACCGCGACGCACTCGACGCACTGGCCGCGCATCTCGATGAGCTCGGCGATCGGCACGGCGGAGTACATTTCGCCTCGATCGGCTGGGTTCTTCCGCTCCTCCACGACCCCGACGGGCACGAGGTACGTTTCTACACAGTCGAATCTCATTCCGAGGTATCGGAATCGGAGCCGCGCACGGTCGACAATCCGGTGGAATCGGCGGCGGCGGGAGAAGCGCGCCGCGGCTCCGGCTGACCGGTACTTCCCCGCACCATCGTCCACTTGGTGTGGGCGGGAATGCAGAGGCGCTGCGCGGCGTGGCTCCGATCGAACTCAGTCCATCCGGTCGGAGGCGCGATGCATGTGCGCGTAGAGGTCTCGGAGCAACGCAACCTCGGACAGATGATGGATCAGCTCGCGGTGGATGTGCAGAACCAGATCCGCCGTCGTCAGCTCCGGATACGGTTCCTTGTCGCCGACCGGTACCAGCAACCCGTCGTCACCGAGATCCCGCACGCCGGCCAGCCACACGTCGAGCTGCGTTTCGAGTTGGTCGAGCGCGGTCACGGCGTCGCCCGCGTACTCCCACGAGTCGTACGACGCCGCCGGAGCATCGAAGTGCGACGCGTTGCGGGCGGCGAGCACCCCGACGACGACGTGTCCGAGCCGCCACGTGATCGTCGTGAACGGTGCAGGTTCGGGTTCGGGGTAGCCGAAGTCGATGGTGAAGTCGCCGGACCCGGCCTGCATCTGCGCGGTCGACGTGCCGCGCGGTCGCACACTCCACGCGTTCGGCACCGGCGACCAGAAGTACTCGTCGTCGGTGAGGCCGTCGAGCCTGGCTCGGACCTGGTGGTTCCAGTGGAACTCCCACTGCTCGCGCAGCGAATGGTTCAGGTCGAATGCGTTCATGAATCCACCGTCCCGGAAAGTGCGCGTCCAGGTGGCCGGGTTTGCGCGCCGATCGGACAGCCGCCAAGGTCCAGGTCGGCCGTTTGTGTCCGTTCGGCACGTGGATCCGGGGGAGGACCAAGTGGTCGACCGGTGCGGTGGTCGGGCCGATGGTTGTCGGAGCGGCACCCTATTGTGATAGTGATGTCCGTCTCGCGGCGGAGTGGAGTGGCTGCACGAGTGGAGTGATTGTGGATTCGAGGGAAAGCGATCCTGAACTGAAAGATCGTGTCCAACGACTGCTCGCGTTCCTGTCCGAACTCGTCAAAGCACGCAGCGCACCGGTTCGTGTCCTGGACAAGCACCGCGCCACCTTCCCGCTCGACTCCGGCAATATCGGCGTCGGATTGAACACCGATGCGGCATCCGGCGACGTCGTGCTGCGTGCCCGGCGGGTGCACCTCGAGGACCCACCGTCCCCACCCACCGCAATCTCCTCGTGGATCCGCGGTGACCTCGCCGACTCGTCCACCGAACCGCGCCTCGCTGCTGATGCGCCGCATCCCGAACAGTTCGACATCTGGCTCGGCACGTGGCGTGCGTGGGCAGCAGTGGACCGCGAACGGCGCCCTGCGTGGCAGCTCTACACGTTCCTGCAGCACGCGATGCTCGACCTCGACGCTCAACCCGAATCGTTGGAACTGGTCGTTGCGTCCGGATTGTTGCAGCTCTCCGAGGCCGTCGCAGGCGAGCCGATCCGCACCCATCTCATCACCCAGGGGACCGTCATCGAGCGCCACGAAGCGTCCGGCGACCTGCTGGTGCTGCTCGATTCGGAGTCCGGTCCCGCGCTCGAAGACATCCAGTTGCTCACCGGACTCGACGTGTTCGACTCGTCGGGCACCCGCAGCCTGCACGAATCATTGGCCGCACGGGTCACATCGCCGGTCGATCCGGCGGCGAGAGTGTTCCTCAAGGACTGGGCGGATCGGGCGATCACCACCCGCGTCGACGTCGTCGACCGGCTGGACGATGCGCAGTCCACCGATCGGTTGCTCACCCCGTCGCCGGCGCTGGTGTTGCGCAAGCGCGGAGCGTATGCGCTGGTCGAGTACTACGACCGGATGACCACCGCGGCCGGCGAGAGTGGGACACCGGTTCCACTCGGATTGGCTCAGCTCGTCGAGGCGATCGAACCGCACGACCGGGTGTCGTGGCTCGATCGCGCGGGCACGTCATCGGCTCTGCTCGTCGAGGACCCGTTGTTCCCGCTGCCCGCGAACCAGGAACAGCGCGACATCATCGACCGGTTGGCCGGCGACAGCGGCGTCGTCGTGGAAGGCCCGCCCGGCACGGGCAAGACGCACACCATCGCCAACCTCGTGTCCGCGTTGCTTGCGCGCGGTCAGCGAGTCCTGGTGACCAGCGAAAAGGCGCAGGCACTCCGGGTGCTGCGCGACAAGCTTCCCGCAGAGCTCCAAGAACTCTGCGTATCCGTCACCGATGCGGCGCGCGGCGGATCAGCGGAACTCAACCGCAGCGTCAGTGAAATCGCAACGCGTAAAGCTCAATTCGATTCCAAACGATCCGTAGCCCGAATCGGTGAACTGGAACGGCAACGCGACGACGCGATGAGTCGTCGCGCGAGTCTCACCGAACGCATCCGTCAGGTCCGCGCGTCCGAAACGATCGACCACACCGACATCGCCCCCGGCTACAGCGGGACCGCCGCCGCGGTCGTGCGGACCGTCACCGAACACCGAGCCCGCAACGAGTGGCTGCCGGAACCGATCCTCGTGGCCGAACCGCCCCTGACCGTGCCGGAGTTCCAGACCCTTCTCTCCTTGACCCAACGGTCCGGGCCCGAACGGAAAGCCCGTCGTCGCCAGGCGTTCCCCGAACTCGCACTGCCGCCGCTCGCCGACCTCGACCGCGCATGCCAGGCCGTCGGGGCCGGTCCAGGAAGCGGCTCCGAGGCCACACCGGGACTGTTCCGGATGCTCGACGGCGCCACACCTGACGTCCTCGAACGTCTCCGCGAACGGTGCATCATCCTGCACAGAGCGGTGACCGGCGTGGACGGTCTCGACCCGGAGTTCCGGAATATCGTGGACGACGTGCTGTCCGGCCGGATCGACTATCTGTGGGAACGGACCGCGCAGATCCGGGGCTTGGTCACCACCGCGTACGACGCAGACCAGTTCCTCGGCACGACCACCGCAGTCGACACCCCTGCTGTCGGGCGTCACGTCCTGCAGGCATACGACGCACTCGCGCACGCACTCGACGGCGGAGAGGTGTGGCGGAGTGGGCTGGCCCGCTTCCGGCGATGCAAAGAGCAGACCGCGGTGGAGGCATTGGGGCCGATCGCTACCGTCGACGGTGTCGAAGCGACCACCGCCCAGCATGCTCGCGCTGTGGCAGAGCACCTGCGGGCCATCGATGCATTGCAGTCCGTCGCACATCTGCTTCGCGAGATCGGCGTCGACTTGGACACCACCGGCTCGCGCAGCAGGACCGTAGGATCCGCGGTCCGCGCGGCCCGTTCTCGGGACATCATCGAGGCACTGGTGCTGCGCACCCGGGACGTCGTGGCAGTACTGCAGGAAACGAGCCCCGACGCGCCTCCCATCATGAGTGTCGAGCAGGCGCGGACGGTCGCGGCCTCGGCCCAGATCATCGCGTCCGCGCGGACCGCCCACGCGAATCACGAATGGTTGCGGGGCATCGCCGCGCACGTCCGAGACGTGACATCGCGCGGCGCACCGCCGGAAGCGGCAACGCTTGCGCACGCACTCGATCGTGCCGAGTTCGCGGGGATCCGTGCAGCACTCGATGGTTGGGATTCCGCGTACCGCGAATATCAGGAGGAACTGCACCGCGACGCGCTGCACACCCGACTGGCGGACGCCGCACCGACGCTGGCGCAGAAGATCGCCGACGAACCGTCCGCGCCGGAATGGCCGGCGCTGCTCGCTCACATCGACGAAGCATGGGCATGGCGTCGCGCCGACGACTGGGTGCGCACGCACGCGCAGGGCCTCGCCGGTGACCACCTCGAGCGGGAACTCGACGCGGCCGACGCGACCATCGCGCAGCTCACCGCCCGTCTCGCGGCGGAACGCGCGTGGCATGCGTGTCTGGAACGAACGACCGCCGAACAAGTGCAGGCGCTCCAGGCCTACCGCAGCCATATCGCGAGTATCGGCAAGGGCACCGGAAAGTACGCCGAACGGTTCCGGGCGGTTGCGCGCGGTGCGATGCAGGTCGCGCAGGGTGCTGTCCCCGCGTGGGTCATGCCCCTCCAGCAGGTGTTGTCTTCGATTCCTGCGGAACAGAATTCGTTCGACGTCGTCATCGTCGACGAGGCGAGCCAAGCGGACATCGCCAGCTTGTTCCTGCTGTGGCTCGCCCCTCGCGTGATCGTGGTCGGCGACGACAAGCAGTGCACGCCGAGCGATGTCACGTCCGGTGCGCTCGACGGGGTGTTCACCAGACTCGACTCCTACCTGCCGGACATGCCGGACTACCTGCGCGCCAGTTTCACACCGCGGTCGAGCATGTTCTCGCTGCTGCGATCCCGATTCGGCAGTGTCATCCGACTGCGTGAGCACTTTCGTTGTATGCCGGAGATCATCAATTGGTCCAGCGGTCAGTTCTACACCGACGCACCGCTCGTACCGGTCCGGCAGTTCGGTGCAGACCGGTTGTCGCCGCTGCGCACCACCTACGTCGACGGTGGTGTCGTCACCGGCAAGAACGCGTCCCTGGCAAACCGAGTCGAAGCCACGGCCATCGCCGACGCCGTCCAACGATGCCTGGCGGACGACGCATACGACGGAAAGACATTCGGCGTCGTCGTCCTGCAAGGCCAGGCGCAGGTGGACGTCATCACGAACGAACTGCTCGACCGGCTCACCCCCGACCAGTGGGAGGAACGCCGACTCCGCGTCGGCACTCCGCCCGACTTCCAGGGCGACGAGCGGCACGTCGTATTCATGTCGATGGTCGTCGCGCCGGAACAGAACATCGTGGCGTTGACGCGAACAGAACATCAGCAGCGGTTCAACGTCGCGGCGTCGCGCGCTCAGGATCAGCTATGGCTGTTCCATTCCCGCACAACCGATTCACTGCGCCCGCTCGACTTGCGGCACTCACTGCTCACCTACATGCAGTCCACGTCGCCGGCGGCCGCCGAACCCATGCCGGACGGAGTGACCCGCGACGAGAAACACGCAGCGTTCGACAGCCTCTTCGAGCAGCGCGTCTATCTCGACATCGTGGCGCGCGGCTTCCACGTCAATCCTCAGGTCGACGCGAACGGCCGGCGCATCGACCTCGTGGTGACCGGTGCGACAGGCAAACTTGCCGTCGAATGCGACGGCGACCACTGGCACAGTAGTCCCGAACAGCAGCGCGGCGATCTCGAACGGGAACGGGAACTCCAGCGGTGCGGGTGGAGGTTCTGGCGGATCCGCGAATCCGAGTATTACCTCGACCCGGTCGGGTCGATGACCGGACTGTGGGACGAACTCCGCAGGCGGGGGATCGGCCCCGCTGTCGGCGGGATCGCCGACGTGGCGCACGCAGATTCAGTCGAGTGGTCACCGATCGACCTCGTCGACGACGACACGTCGATCGTTGAGGTCGACGAACGAGAGCTGCCGACAGTTCAGGACGCTTCGCCGACAATCGTGCCCGAACACGTGGCGGCACCCGAGCCGGACATCGTCGTGGAACCGCCTGCGGCCGCCGCGAACACAGCGGTTCTGGACGCCGACCCGACTCCGTCCGCAGCTCCGGCCGCGGACCTTCGTGCGCCGTCGAGCGGGCCGAACCCATTGTCGACCTCGATTGTCGAGGTCCTCACCGACGCTTCGCTGCCGGTAAGCAGGATTGCGGCTCGTGTGCACGAGGACTGGAAAGTCGTCCAGGCCGAGCTCGATCGGTTGATCGACGACGGTCGAGTCCGTCGGGTATCCGAGTCCAGGAAGCTCGCTCAATACCATCTGATCGACGGTCCCGAGGTTTCCGACGTCGTCTCTCCGCCGATCATTGTCGAAGCAGATGCCGTTCCGATCTCGGCCGAGCCCGTCGTGGAAGCGCCGGCGCACGTGCCCGATGCGGTTGCGCTCACGGCAGCGATCCTCGAGGTGTTGGCCGACGAGCCGCTACCGGTCGGTAAACTCGCCGAGCGACTCGGTGCGGACTGGCTGAATGTCCACGCGGAATTGGATCGGCTCGTGTTCGACGGTCGGCTCCAGGAGATCACCCCGTTCGGGAAGCTCACGGAGTATCACCTCCCGGATGCGCCCGGTGAACGCGGTGCCGACGAGACTCCACGGGCTGAGGAGCCGGCGCCACCGGAATCACCGGTGCCCGCGCCGCACGTTCAGATGCCGGTCGCAGGTGGCTGGGAAGCCCTTCCTGAATCAGCGATCGACATGCTGCCGCCCAGCCTCGCATCGCGGATCGTCGAACAACTGTCAGCGGGTCCTGTGGCGCTCGCGGACCTCGAGTTCCGGCTGCACGAACCGCGTGACCGTATCGAAGCTGTCGTCGAAGAGATGATCGCGCAACGTCGAGTGGTGTGGTTGCCGGAGCGTGGCGCTCGGGTGTACGGACTCGCTGATCAGCGGCACGAAATTACGCGGTCCGAAGTTTCACGAGCGCCGACTCGGGCAGTCTCGGTCTCGGACCTTCCTCCCGCGCAGTATGATTCGGTGATCGTGCTGCTTGTTGCCGCGGCAGCGGTGGCAGACCTTACCGTCGAGCGTGCGATGAAGTTGAGCCGGCTCGACACGGAGGAGGTCGTGCGTATCCTCACCGAGCTGGAATCGGAGGGACGACTGACCCGGCGATCAGCCGGCCCGAATATCGTGTGGCGCAGGGTGGGACGATGACGGCGACAACACTGGCCGGGCCACCGCTGCGGGCCTGGCAGAGTGAAGCATTCGACGCGTGGACAAAGGCGGATCGCAGTGCGGTTGTCGAGGCTGTCACGGGGACCGGCAAGACGACGCTGGGCCTCGCGGTGGTCGCACGTGGGCTGGATGTTCTCGTTGTGCGACACGGCGTGAATCACGCGCGATGATGCACGCCGTGCCGAAGCATCGCGTCAAACGTCGGAGTTACCGCTGAGCGCCGCGCGAGCGAGTTGGAAGCAATGCGTCTTGGCTTGGGAGCCTCGGCCTTTGCGCATGAGTGCGAGATTCAAGCTTGCGGCGGCTCGGATGATGGCCGGGTCGGCAAGCATCGCGCTGATCTTCTTGTGCCCGCGGGCGATGAGTTGCTGCTGAGACGGCCCACCGGGTGCGTGCGTGATCCAGCCCCGCTTGATTCCCAGGCGGCGGAGATGGACAGCTCGCCGTAGCCGTCCGTGTGGAAGCTCCGCGCCGTCGACGAACAGCGAGGCGCACACCTGCCCGTTGGAGTCGGCGAAGAGGACGAGGGTTTCCATCCAGTTCAGAGTTACGCAGGCGAGTCGGTCGGGATTCGACGTCGGGAGGCAGCTGACAGACCAGAATTGCGCCTCGGTGCGCTGGGGGTAGCACACCGAACTACGAAGGTAGGACCCCACGATTTCGGCGAGTTCGACGGCGTCCGGCCGATTCGAGAAGCGCGTCCAACGATGACGGTAGCCTTCGATCTGGCTGGAGGGCAGGGTCGGCGGGGCCGAGACGGCATCGTCGGGAAGGGTATCTGCCGACTCTTCCAGCCACGAGGCTTGCTCGTCACTGCTGACGAGGCTGTCGAGCGTTGAAGTTCCTTCGAAACGTAAGGCGTGCTCGCGGTTTCGTACGACGATCCCTGAACGTTCGGCGTCGTGGATCAACGAACGCTCCCGGTCGCGCAGTGCCGAGTACGATCCGGCGAAACGTTGTACACGAAATCCGATCACGTCGTCGTAAGTCGTGCCGTGAGCGACGAGGCGGCGGGCGCAATCGACCTTCGAGATTCCGATGTAGCATGCGCCGTTCTCGAACTCCACGATGTAGAGACCTTTGAGCCGTTTCGGTCCGCGCCGTGAGGCCGGCGTCGAGAGCGCTTCCGGGGTGTAGCTCGTGCGCGGGCCGAATCCGTTGTCGGTCGCCCACAGTTCAGTTGGATGCATGGTGCCTTCTATCGATCTTGAAACGAGCTTGTCGTGACGCTGGCGCGGGTGAGGATCGACGCCGCCACCCTCACTCGTTCCGACCGCGGGTGAGGGTGGCTGTCGTCAGTGCGTTACTCGGTCGAGTTCCCCAACAACGCCGATTTCTTCCCACTCCACGTGACCACCAGCGCATCCCGCGCCCGGCTCGCTGCGACGTACAGCAGCGACCGTTCGCGCAGAAGCGCTTCCGGCTGTTCCTCTTCGGGCACCGAACGCATTGTTGCCGCGGACGGCACGTGGGCGTCGTCGACGCCGGCGAGGACGACGCGGGAGAATTCCATGCCCTTGGCACGATGCATCGTCAGGACTTGGACGTGGCCGGTGGTGGCGGGGTTGTTGTCGAGGGCGCGTGCCTCGACGCCACGTTCACCGAGTGCGCGGACGAACTGGCTGCGGTCGTTCTTGCCGCGGGTGAGCACCGCGATCGTGGATGGGTCGATCGGGTCGTTCTCGTCGTCGACCCAGGATTTGATGAGTGCGGCGACCTTGTCGAGCTCGTCTGCGGCGTCCTCGCACTCGAGGAATGTCGGGTCCGGACCGAGGCGCGCCGACCGGTATTCGCTGGTGGACTCTTCGCCCTGCTCGAGGTCCTTGTATTCGGCGCCGGACAGGATGCTCACCGCGAAGTGCAGGTTCTGGGCGGTGGTGCGGTAGTTCAAGGTCAGGCGCCTGGCCCGGCCGACGATCTTGATGCCCAAGCGGGACAACACCACCGGCTGGCCATAGATCCGCTGATGCGAATCCTCGGCGATGAACAAATCGTTCGGACCCTCGGCGACGAGGTTGCGCAGCAGTGCCCAGTGCGTCGCGTGCAGGTCCTGTGCTTCGTCGACGAGTACGTGGTCGGCGAGGAAGTCCTTGCCTGCTTCGGCGTGCATCCGTAGTTGCTCGGCGGCGAGCGCCAGGATCTCGGCGAAGCTGAAGCTGCTGTCCATTCGGCTCTGGCGGCGATATGCCTCCACCAACTTCCACACTGCGATCCGTTGGGGCCGGCTCAGTCGCACTCCACGACCCGGTCGCGCGACCTTTGCGTACTGCTCGAGTGTTGTCACCTTGTTCGCGAGAATGACGGCGACGTATTCGTTTTCGAGGAAGCCGGGGGTGGTGAGCTTGGTGTCGAGGCCGCTGTCGACGGTCTGCGCGAGGTCCCGCCACACCTTGTCGGTTTGGGTGCGGGCGTGACCGAGCTCTGCGCGGTATCCGAGGACGGCTTCGGTGGCGTCGCCGATGTTGCCGGTCTGGCTGAGGGCGGCGTTGCCGAGTGCGTCGATTCCGCTGACATACACGCCGGGTTCGCCGAGGCGATCCGGTGTGGGAACGGTCGGATCGAGAATTTTGAGTGCGGCTTTGAGGTCGGCGGCGAGGGTCTTGTTGAAGGTGGTCAACACGATCCGCGCGGTCGGGTCGGCCTTGGCGAGGCGCCGTGCCCGGTGGATCGCGACAACGGTCTTGCCGGTCCCGGCGCCACCCGAGAGACGGAAGGCGCCGTTGTAGTCCTGTTCGACGTAGGAGCGCTGTTCCGGGTGCAGGAACGTGCGCCATGCGGCGAAATCGCCGTCTTCGATGATGCGTTTGAGCTCATCGTTGGCCTCGACGAAGGTGAACTGCATCTTCGATGCGGGCTGTTCGAGGGCTTTGAGGATCTGCTCGTCTTCGTCGAGGGTCTCGTCGACGGGTGCATCGGTGAATCCGAGCTTGTCCCGGATCGTGTCGATGTGCGCGCCGGTCGCGAGTTCGAGGAGTGCGCTGCCCTGCCACTCCACGGCGTGTGCCGCGATGGTGACGAGCGTGTTTTCGTCGGGGGCGGCGAGTGCCCGTTCGGCCAGCTCCACATCCAAACCGAGCCGGTCGGTGAGGTCGGTGAGGCTGAAGGTGTGACCGAGGTACGACGGCGGGGTGGCGGTGACAGCGCGGTTCAGTTCTCCGCGTGGGTCGGGCACGACGGTCCGCTTCTTCCGGTCCTCTGCACCGTCGAGCTCCCCGATGATCCCTTCGAGGACACCGTTGATCGGGTTGACCCGCAGTTTCGAGCGTTCCGCGAGCTTGTTGGCCTCGTCGTGCGGCCAGGTGCCCATGTAGATGAAGGTGGGGTCGTCACCGAGTTTGTCGTCGACCTTGAACAGGATGGCGCGGAAGTGCAGGTCCACCCGGCCGGTCCGTACTCGCGGGTCGACGGCCGCGTGCAGCGGTTCGATGTGCAGTCCGGGAGCGGTGTGGTCGTTGGACAGTTTCTCGATGAACGTCCACACCTTGTCTTTGACGGACTTGTCGAGCTTGCCCATCGCCTTGGTGTTCGACGCGATCACGAGGTTCGCCACTTACGCCACTCCGTTCTTCAGTGCTGCCGCGATCTGCTCGGCGTCCGGTGGGCACAGCGTCCACCCGGATTCGGACATCGTATGGGCAGTGTCCGAGTCCGCGTCGAGCAGCACACCGATACGCAGGTCGTCCCACGCGAAGTCCACGACGTCCCCGTCGTCGGTTTCGTAGCCGAGTGCCGGGACGGGCAGGTCGGCTGCGGCGAGTGCGAGCACCAGCTGCTTTTCGACATCGGAGACGGTGGCGTCGAGCAGGGCCTGCCACTGTGGGGTGAGTGTGGCCGCGGCGGGGGTGCCGGTGCCGACGCGCTGTCCGGCGCCGACGTCCAACGGGTTCGACGTCAGTACGGTCAGCCACCGCACAACCGTTCCTGTGGTGATCAGGCGGTGGAACTGGGGCATCATGCTTTCGATCTGAAACATCATGCTCAGGGCAGCGAGAACATCGTCGGCCGTCGCATCGTCGATGAATCCTGCGGCCTCCAGGTCCGGCAGGTTCTTACCCGGCAGCGCCGCCTGCGGGTCCGCGACGGTGAACTTGGTGAACGCCGTGGTGAATTCGTCGCGGAGGTCGCGAGTGTCCTCCACCGTGGCGGTGGCGGAGGAGAGTTCCTCCATCCCAGGAAGGAACTTCGTCAACTCGGCATAGGGACCGGGTTCGTCCGCAGTGTCCTCGGCCTCGATGGCCTCGGCATTGCGAAGAGTGAACAGCAGGTCATCGGTGTCGACGTCGAGATGATCGAACAGCTTCCGCAGAACTGCCAGCTTCGCGCGTGTGGATGTCGCTGTGACAGCCGTCAGTCCCGGAACCACCTGGGATTCCCTGGAAGATGCCTCGTGTAGGTCTTCCACAACCGCAAGATCGTTCGAGTCTTCGGCGTACGCGAAAACCTCCTCGCGACGCTCGTCGACGAGTATGCGGAGCACCTCGACGAAGGCATCTTTCCAGCTTGTTACCGTCTTTCGGGTGTCGCTGAACTCGAAGGAAACGATGTTGCGATTGGTGAAGGACTCTTCGTCGCCCATCGGTACGGACGGCAGCGGCGGGTTGTAAGGCTCGAAGTCCGTGGACGGGAGCGGCCAGTACTTCAGAGCGACGGCGGTCAGCGCCCGGGTGCGCTCCTCGAGCTGCGTCACCGTCCACACGTCGGAACTCTTCAGCAGGGTGTTGAGTCGATACGGTGAGACGTCGAACCCGTTGTCGCGCTTCTTCTTGTCGGCGAAAGTCGAGTTGGAGTAGCTGGAGTTGTAGCCGGTCACGGTCAGGTTGCCGATGCGGTTGCACCAGGTTGCGTGGATGTCCTCGGCGTCCGGCCCCAGGTCGTGCCGCCACGCTGCGGTCAGCGTCTGCGGCATGATGTGTTCGATGCTGATCGACTGGCTCTCCAGAGCGTTGGCGATGTCGTGGGTGTCGTTGGACGAGTTGTTCTCGAGGCACTCGAACAGGTAACTGCGGTTCTCGCCCTTGATGTTGTACAGATTGCGGGTGGCGAAGGATTCCTTGAATTCGTCGTCGGTGGGGAACCGGCCGGAGGCGGCCCGTCGCCGCAGCGAGTACGCCAGCACATCGGCGAAGCGGTCTCCCGCGCCGCGGAGGCGATGAATCTCGGGGTACAGCGTCGCGAAAATTTTGTTGAGACCGTGGGTGGGAACGCCGCTGATGAACCGCCGGAACAGGTAGGAGTCGAGGATCTTCACGACCTCGGTGAAGTCCTCTTCCGACACTGTGCCGGCCTTCACCTCGCCGAGCAGGGGCATGGTCAGCGGCAGCGTCACGTCGTGCTTGACCATGTTGAAGCGGCGCAGTCTCTTGTCCGCAGCGGCGATGCCGGTGGTGGCGCTGTTG
Source organism: Rhodococcus sp. (in: high G+C Gram-positive bacteria) (assembly GCF_049299235.1). GTDB lineage: Bacteria > Actinomycetota > Actinomycetes > Mycobacteriales > Mycobacteriaceae > Rhodococcus. The sequence goes on from NZ_JBAQXC010000211.1 coordinate 21,922, forward strand.
AGTTCGCGGCTGTACTCGGCGTAGTCGCGCATCTCGGAGAGGATCTCGCGGGTCGTCGACTTGGTGTTCTTCTGGTACTCGCGGAACGCCTCGTACACGCCATCCTGTCGTGGCGTCTTGCCGGTCTTGGAGACCAGATAGAAGCGGATGAACCAGTCGGTGCGGTACTCGACGGCCTTCTCGATGCGGTTCCAGTAGTTCTCGTACAGGTCTTCTTGTTCGTGGCTCGGCTGGTGCATCAACACCACGTTGCGGATCTTGTCGGCTTCGCTGAGCTCGAGTCCGGTGGAGTTGATGCTCTCGAAGATCCGCTGCGGATCGTCTTGCTTCTCCAAATCCAACGCCATCACCTGCAGACGGAAGATGGCCTTCCAGATCTGATCGCCGTCGAGTTCGCCGCCGGTGATCCGCTCGCGGAAGTACCGGTAGTTGGCGGTGACGGTGGACGATTCGATCGGGGTGTCCCCACACAGGAGACGGCTGTAGGCGTCGTTGTCGTTCTTGACCGGCTTGAGTTTGAACTTGATCGCATTGTGCTTGGTCTTGAGAACGAGGTAGCTGTCGCGAATATCTGATGCAAGATTCGGATCTTTGGAGGTGACGGTGCCGTCGTCGAGTGCGTGGACCAGCGCCAACATCAGCAGACTGGTGGTGGTCAGCCGCTGCTGACCGTCGATGACGACGGTGGTGAACGAGTCCTCCGGATGGCCGACGATCGCGCCGAAGAAGTGCGTCTCGCGGTCCTGGCGGATGATGTCGACCAGGTCGTCGAACAGGCGGGCGCAGTGCTTGAGCTTCCAGTCGTAGTTCCGCTGGTACACGGGGATCAGCAGGTGCTTGCTGTTTCCGTCGAACAGCTCGGTGATCCGCCTGATACTGCCCTTCACTGCCTACCTCTTCTCCGAAACTTGTACTTCGTGCGTTTCGACGCGATGAACGGTGTTCGATTCACGCCGTTCCGCTCTGCAGCGCTGCCGCGATCTGTTCTGCATCCGGCGGGCACAACGTCCACCCGGACTCGGACATCGTACGAGTGACCTCGTCGTTCGGCTCGAGCAGCACGCCGATGCGCCGTTCGCCCCACGCGAAATCCACGACGTCGCCGTCGTCGGTCTCGTAGCTCAGCTCGGGGACGGGCACGCCGGTCTCGGCGAGCGCGACGACGAGTTCCTTCTCGGCGTCGGAGACGGTGGAGTCGAACAGGTCCTGCCATTCCGGGCTGAGCGTGGCCGACGTCGGTGCCTCGACGGGGGCACTGGTGTCGAGTTCCAACAGTGTCCGGGTGGTGATGCGGTGGTTGCCGCCGAGCCCGAACCAGTTGGACAGCCGCAGCCATTCCTTCCATGCGCGGCCGTCGAGGGTTTCGAGCCGGTCGTCGTGGTCGTCGACGGCGACGACGGCGTTCATCGCGCGGGCGCCCGTGCGCATGGTGGCGGTGACGGTCAACGGTCCGTCGGTGTACGACCAGCACATGTCGACGCCATCTCCGAACGAGGGTTTCCCGCTGTCGAGCAGGTCCAGGGCGACGGCGGCGATGGTGTCGCCGTCTCCCTTGCTGCGGTTGCTGCCGCTCACGAAACCGAATGGCAGCCAGCGGCCGACGGCTTCCCATGCCTCGGTGTCGGGATCGCTGATGAACGCGAGCAGCATCGTGATCGGGTCCGCGGACAGCAGTTTGACGAGTGCCGGCCGGAGCGTGCCTGCCTTCATCATGTTGGTGCCGGCCTGCTCGGTGAGCCATGCCGGCGTCGCGGTTGTGTTCTCCTTGAACCGCTGCAGGTCCTCGTGCCCGAACGACCACACCAGATATCCGCTGTCGCGCAGAATTGCCCGCTTGGACGCGTCGTCGGCAACGCGATTGCAGCCGGGCACCGCGTGGTACGTGCGGCCGTCCGCGAACAGTGCGATCCGGGGAATATGGGGATCGGTGGTGCTCAGTTCGAAATCGGGCTTCGAGGTGGCCATGTGCACCTGTGGGGTGAGCTTCCAGGTGCGGACCTTCTTGCCGGGCAGCACCATCGTCGCGGACGGACCGTAGGTGCCGGGGGATTCCTTCACGGTCGCTCCGATGGACCGCAGCCGCTCCACGAACGCGGCGTAGAACTCCTTCTCCAGGGGGGATTCTTCGCTGCCGACCGGCTGCGACGGTGCTTCCTCGGTGACGGCGTCGAGCCACGCCTGCCGATCCGGTTCCGCATCGTTGTCCACCCCGAGGATCTGCTCGAGCACCCGCACCGCGACGGTCCGCGACGCGCGGTCGAGTTCGTGCGGCGGCGCGAACGGCAGCAGGCACTTGTGGCAGGCGAGCCGATCGTGTTGGGAGCAGTCGCAGTCGCGCACCACGGTGCGCGCGGCGTCGAGCACCGCCCACACTTTCGCCGGATCAGCGAACTCGGCGAGGTAGCCGGTGCCGCCGGGCACGGTGTCGTGGATCAGCAGCGCCCGCTGATTCGGCGCGTAGAGGGCGTCGGTGATGGTGACGACGTCGAGGTGTTCGGGGGAGCCGCCGATCACCTGCCGCAACCCGAGGAGGATCGCCGCGCTCAGACTGGGATGCGCGAACAGGTCGTATTCGAGCGAGCGCGGCAGGTGCAGCAGCACACCCTGGGTGCGCAGGGTGCGGGCGAGCGCAATCTCGCGCACGTGTTCGGTGGCGGCGTTGCGGTGCCGGCACCAGCTGCGGTGTTCGTAGCGGGAATTGCGGCCCGCGGCCTTGTCGAGCTGCCCGCACGAGGAACACACCCGGAACAGTCCGGTGGTGGTTTCCTGCCCGGCGATGTGCCGGGTGTGCCCCTGTGAGGTGCGCCGGCCCATGTTCAGCCACCGAATATCCATGCGGCGCAGATACTCTGCGCCGAATTCGTGGTCCTCGACGAACCATGCCCGGTCCACGTTGACGGGGTCGATGTCGGCGGCGGTGACGACGGTGAACGACTCCTTGTGGCGTTCGTCGCGGGAGTCGTTGATCGACGATTCGTCGCGACGGATCTCCGCGGACACCCGCGCCATTTCGACGACCTGCAGTTGTTGGCTGACGTCGGCGATGGCTCCGGTTCCGCAGCGCGGGCAGGCGTGCACGATCGGGGGTTCCTCCCCGGCGAGGGTGATGCCCGCCCATCCGCACTGCGGGCACAGCCGCCAGGTGTGGATGTTGGATTCGCCGGCACCGAGGTCGACAGCGTCGATGCGCGCCGCCAGACCCTGCGCGTAGAAGGTGGCGCCGGGGGCGAGTTCGGTCAGTGCGACGCGGGAACCACGCTGGTAGCTGGTGGCCTCACCCATGTACTGGTGGGTGTCGGGGTCGATCCAGGTGACGCCGACATCGAGGGTGACCGAATCGTCGAGCAGCGTGTAGTTGGGCAGCACACCGTAACGCTCGAGGACAGAGATCCAGTAGTCGTCGGTGAGGTCGTGGATCTGCCCGCCGAGCAGCCGCAGCGACCCCTTGGCGG
>NZ_JBAQXC010000212.1:0-2389 GCF_049299235.1 Rhodococcus sp. (in: high G+C Gram-positive bacteria)
GTGGGGACGAAAGGTCAAGCAGCAGCGTGCGCTTCTCGAGGACGTCGAGGTGGCGCTGCAGGAGGAGCAGGCGCGGGAGCGTCGCGTCGAGGCGGTGGTGTCTCGGCATGATAAGTCACGCCGCCACAATCACTTCGGTGAGTCGATCGAGTTCGCCATGGGCAAGAGGAGACACGCATGATCAGGGCCGCTCTTGCTGCCGCAGCAGTTGTCGGTGTGGGGGTCATCGTGTTGTGCCCGCCGCGTATCGAGGCGCAGGTATTGATCATGTCGATGACGGTGCTGGCGATCATGTTCGTGGTGTCGTACGCGATTAGGTCGCCGTGGCGGGCCACGCAGGCCGGACGATCGATGATGGCGACGACGGTGGCGCTCGCAGCGATCGGGGCACAGCAGTCCAGCGTGTGGCTCTTCGGGGACTATGCGTGGCGCAACGAGGTTCGCGCTGTTGTGCTGCTGGCTCTCGCGTTGACGTTGCTGCATCGCCTGTTGGTGCTGTGGCGGATTCAGCATGAGGAGGAGGTGCCGTGACTTCTCCGAATGGTGATTCGCCGGCGGGGTCGTTTTCGGTTGGCGCGTTCGCTTCGTGGCGGGCGCAAACCGAGGGGGATGCGAAGGCGTCACTGAAGGGCGTTCCGCTGAACGCGTGGAGCGGAGCGCAGACGCAGCTGCATGGCGAGTTCATCTCCGCGCCACTGTTCGGTGGTGAGGTTTCGCGCCTGGACAATCGGATCGACGAGATCCTGATCGGCACCGAACGTGTCTTCCGGTACACGTACGCGGAGTCGGATGTGTGGACGAAACATCCGGCCGCATACAAGATTGATGTTGCGGTGTTCTCGGGCGCAACCAGCGGCAAACCAGGGGGCACATCCGGCGGCGGCGGCGAGGGCGGCTTCGGCGGCGGTTTCAACTTCTACACGTTCGCCGGTTCCGAGCTGGAAGACCTCACGACGAACGTGGCGATCACGATCGGAGGCGGCACCGACGCAGGAAACGACGGCGCCGCCGGCGCTTCATTGTTCGGGGCGTACCTGTCCTCGGATGGTGCGACCCGCACCAACTACGGCACCGGCAGTCGCACGTACAAGATGCGCGGAGGCGACGGACGCAGCAATAACGCGGGCGGCTCGGCCGGTAGCGATGGGCCGTTCCATCCCGGCGGCTCAGTCGGGTCGAATAGCGTCGGCGGAAACGGATTTTCTGTCGACTATGGCCAGGTCGGCAACGGTTCATGCGGTGGTGGCGGCGGCAACTACGCTTCGGGCTTGTTCTGGGGCGGATATCGCGGCGGCCACGGCGGATGGCCGGGCGGCGCAGGCGGAGGAGGCGGCAGCGGCAGTGCTTTCGCAGGCGCCGGTGCGGGCGGCAACGGTGCGGGCGGCATGGTCGTTGTCACCGTGTACGTCGAAGACACGCTCGGAGTGCCGCCGTCAACACCGTCGAACCTCGTCGCCTCCGGGATCACTAGCTCCTCGGCGCATGTCACGTGGGACGCCTCGACCGACGACGTGATGGTCAAGCACTACGCCCTCTACCTCAACGGAAACCGATACGGCGTCGTCTCCGCTCCCGAACATGACTTCGTGGGGTTGGCTGCGTCGACGTCGTACACGGTGCGCGTGCAGGCTGTCGACATCGGCGACAACCCCAGTGAAATGTCTGCCGTTCTCAACTTCACCACGACCAGCTAAGGAGAACTCGTGCCTACAGCTCAGATTGTGGCGGATGGTCTGCCGTCCCCGGGCGGCTATGAGGCCACCCTGTACCGGATCGACCCGCCAATGCAGGGCACCGATCACCTGCTCGTCTATCACCGTCCGCGGATGTTCGGGCAGCCCGGCCGCATGTCCGTGGTACTCGCCACCGAGGGCGGTGTCGGGCATCGGGGTCGCATGGATGCCGTACAGGGCACCTACACCACAGATGAACCGAATCACATTCTCGCGCTGCAGCTTGCGGGCGGGTACCGGATCGTAGAGGGGGAATGATGGTCGAGGTGATAGCGCCGCTCGTGTGGGATCTGATCTGGATCATGCTCGGACTCGGACTCTTGCTCGGTGGTGCGCTGTGACCGCCCCTCTCGGGCACATCCCGATCAAGTCGAAACTCACCCTGTCGAAGGGCGCCGACTTCGCGCAGATCGTGCGCCGGCAACCGTCCGACCCAGTCATCCCGATCGGCACCACAGCGGAGATCGTGCTGTACACGAAGGGCACCGAAACTGTGCTCGACTCGTGGACGGCGATTGCGGTCACCGAGGACTACGCGGAGTTCCGTGTCGAGTCCGAGGATGCCGACGTGATCCCTGCCGGTGCTGATTTCCGGTTGTACATCCACTATCCCGAGACACCGACGCTGGACCTGCTGTGGTTTTACGGCACGGTGC
>NZ_JBAQXC010000213.1:0-2082 GCF_049299235.1 Rhodococcus sp. (in: high G+C Gram-positive bacteria)
ACCCTTGGCTTCCTCTACCGTCAGAGAACGCACTAGGTCCCGCGGGGGCAAGACTGCGGTCATGGTGAACCTCCTCTGCGATGAATCCAGTGTGCGCTGGTGCTCGCCAGTATGCACTAGCTCAATCACCTCGCCTTGCGACTATGGCAAATGACACCGACAGCTAGTGCTGGTTGACGACAGCGACCTCGACGAAGTCGCACGTGCCCTCCATGCCCGCTACTCATCAGAGATTGTGGGCAAAAGCGGGCAGAGCCGACGGCGACATAGCCCTGCGGGAAGCAAAAAAGTCCCCCACCTGAGTGAACAGGTGGGGGACTCGTGGCGGTGGCGGAGGGATTTGAACCCTCGGACGGGGGTTACCCGTCACACGCTTTCGAGGCGTGCTCCTTAGGCCGCTCGGACACGCCACCGCTAGAAGACACTACCGGATCGCACCGCTGAGCCGAAATCGGCAGGTCAGCACACTAGACGGAACGGTGGGCGTGGAAGAAGCCCTCGAGGACCGCCGCGCATTCGCGTTCCAGAACCCCGCCCCGCACCTCGGGGCGATGGGTGAGTCGACGATCACGCACCACATCCCACAGCGACCCCACCGCGCCGGTCTTCGGTTCCCACGCCCCGAACACGACCCGGCCGACCCGCGCGAGGACGATCGCGCCCGCGCACATCGTGCACGGCTCCAACGTCACGGCCAGGGTTGCGCCCTCGAGCCGCCACCCGTCGCCGTGTACCCGCGCTGCCTCCCGCAATGCGAGGATCTCGGCGTGCGCGGTGGGATCACCGGTCGCTTCCCGCGAGTTCGCCGCCCGCGCCAGCTCGGTACCGTCGGCCGCGAACACCACCGCACCCACCGGAACATCCCCGGCGGGTGCGGCGCTCGCCGCGTCGAGCGCGACCCGGATCAGCTTCTCGTCGTCCCGCACACCCATCTACTGCTGCTCTACTGCTGCAGTTTGTCCAGCGTCGAGGACAACGCGTCGTCGAATCCGAGCCGCTGCGCGATCTCCTCGATCTGCTCGTCCGGGTACAGCTCGGTCTCCGACAGGATCACCGCGAGCACCGGCTCCGGCAATCCCATGTCGGCGAGGATCGCCAGATCACCCTCCTCCCACGGCTCGACCTCGTCGAGTTCGTCAGGGTCGATGTCGGGGATCTCGATGTTCAGTGCGTCCAGTACGTCGGCGGCGATGTCGTAATCCACGGCCATCGTCGCGTCCGACAGCAGCAGCCGGGCCCCCGCCGGGGCCGGACGCACCACCACGAAGAACTCGTCGTCCACGTTGATCAAACCGAAGACGGCCCCGGCGCTCCGCAACTCGCGCAGTTCCGTCTCCGCGGTCGACAGACTCGTCAACGCCGCCGACGTCAGGGCACTGCACTTCCACCGACCTTCCTCACGTGTGACAGCGACGGCGAACCCGTCAAGGTCCTCCACCGAACCCCCACCGGGTGCCCCGGATGTCGTTACGGAAGGACTCTTGTCCCCTACACGCTGTGCAGCCATGCGCGCAACGGTAGTCGGCGATGTCCCTCGAATGAAGTCCGGCGGCGAATGTGCCAACCTGATACGGTGCCTGCTGCATTTTCCGCCCCGCCCGTCTGCGTGCTCGGTCTCGGCCTGATCGGCGGATCGCTGCTGCGCGCCGCGGTTGCCGCAGGCCGCGAAGCGTGGGCCTACAACCGCTCGCCCGGTGCCGTCGATGCCGCGGTCTCGGATGGCTTCGACGCGTCCACCGATCTGCCCGCTGTGCTGCGCCGGGCGGCCACCTCCGACGCGCTGGTCGTCGTCGCGGTCCCGATGCCTGCTGTGGACGCGGTGCTGGCCGCAGTCGCCGAGCACGCCCCGAACGTCGCCCTGACCGACGTGGTGAGCGTGAAGTCCGCGGTCGCGGCGGCGGTCGCCGCACGGGGACTGTCGGCCCGGTTCGTCGGCGGGCATCCCATGGCGGGCACCGCCGAATCCGGATGGGACGCCGGAACCGCCGACCTGTTCCGTGACGCCGTGTGGGTGGTGACCGTCGACGACAGCGCCGATCCCGGGGTGTGGCAGCGGGTCGCCGGACTCGCCCTGGACTGTGG
>NZ_JBAQXC010000214.1:0-3509 GCF_049299235.1 Rhodococcus sp. (in: high G+C Gram-positive bacteria)
GTGCTGCCGGGGCCGCGGCCCGGAGGTTTTGGACCGGTGAACGCAGTGCGGGCGCAGGCCTTGCGGGATCTCGCCCGCGCCCGCGCGCGCACATCGACGCTGACCGACATCGACGACGCGGAGCTGACGGCGCAGCATTCGCCGCTGATGAGTCCGCTCGTGTGGGATCTGGCGCACATCGCCAATCAGGAGGAACGCTGGCTGTTGCGGGAAGCCGCCGGCCGGACCGCCGTTCGGGGAGACCTCGACGACCTGTACGACGCGTTCCGCCATCCCAGGGCCACGCGGAACGGGTTGCCGTTGCTCGACCCGGAGCAGGCCAGGCAGTATGCCGCCGAGGTGCGAGCACGCGTGTCGGAATCCTTGGCGGACTGCGGTTTCGATTCCGAACTGACCCGCGACGGATTCGTGTATTCGATGGTCGCGCAGCACGAACAGCAACACGACGAGACGATGCTCGCGACCCACCAGTTGCGTTCGGGGCCGCCGGTGCTGTTCGCCCCGGACGCACCGCGAGGCGGCCGACCCGTCGAGACTGACGAGATCACCGTCCCCGCAGGCGATGTCGAGATCGGGACATCCACCGATCCGTCGGCCCTCGACAACGAACGACCCGCGCACCGCGTGCAGGTGGCGGCGTTCCGCATCGACACCGTTCCCGTCACCAACGGTGCCTACCTCGAGTTCATGGCGGACGGCGGCTACCATCGCCCCGAGGTGTGGAGTGACGCAGGCTGGCGGCACCGGCTCGACGTGGGGTTGGAGGCACCCCAGTTCTGGACGCGCGAGCACGACGGCGCCTGGTGGCGCATGCGGTTCGGTGTCACGGTCCCGGTGCATCCGGACGAACCGGTGGTTCACGTGTGCTTCCACGAGGCCGACGCGTACGCGCGATGGGCCGGGAAGCGACTGCCCACGGAGATGGAATGGGAGACTGCTGCACGCTGGAATCACGTGGAGCGCAAGAGTACCCGGTTTCCGTGGGGAGACGACGGCCCCGGCCCGGAACACGGAAATCTCGGGCAGCGGCACCTCGGTCCCGCGGTTGTCGGCGCGTATCCGGCGGGCGCGTCGTCGCTCGGGGTGCAGCAACTGATCGGTGACGTGTGGGAGTGGACGTCGTCGGGTTTCGAACCGTATCCGGGGTTCCGCCCGTTTCCGTACCGCGAGTACTCCGAGGTGTTCTTCGGTGGCGACTATCGCGTGCTGCGCGGTGGCTCGTTCGGCACCGATGCGGTCGCATGCCGTGGGACTTTCCGCAACTGGGACCACCCGGAACGACGCCAAATCTTCGCGGGATTCCGTTGTGCGCGTGATATTCCCGATTCCGCGAGCGTCGCGGATGTGTAGGCACGTCGGGTACGTCGGCCCGGTGCGGACGGCGCAGTCGCTGGTGACCGACGGTGGGCATTCGCTGGTCCGCCAGTCGTGGGCGCCGAAGGATATGCGCGGTGGCGGCACCGTCAACGCGGACGGATACGGGGTGGCGTGGTGGACCGCGGACGGCACTGCGGGCAGGTACCGGAGCGGCCAGCCGATATGGTCGGACCCGTTTGTCGCCGAAGGCTTGTCGTCGATCCGATCCGGTGCGATGCTTGCCGCGATCCGGTCCGCGACCGAGGGCATGCCGGTGGAGCGGTCGGCATCGGCCCCGTTCACGGACGGCCGGTGGGCGTTCAGTCTCAACGGCCGGGTCACCGGCTGGCCGGGGACGTTGGTGTCGCTGGCGCAGCGGCTTCCGGTGGCGCAACTGCTGCACCTCGAATCGCCCACGGACGCGGCGACGCTGTGGCTGTTGCTGCGATCGCGCCTGCGCGCGGACCGCCCCGAAGTCGCGCTCATGCGGCTCGTCCTCGACGTGATCGCACTGTCTCCGCAGTCACGACTGAACATGTTGTTGTGCAATGGTTCCGGGCTGTGGGCCACGGCCTGGTATCACTCGCTGTGGACGCTGATCGACGAGGATGTCGCGGTGGTCGCCTCGGAGCCGTACGACGAAGATCCGCGCTGGACGCAGGTGCCGGACCGGCACCTGGTCAGTGCCCGACCGGGACACCTGATCGTGTCCCCGCTGGAGGTTGCCCGGCCATGACCGTCGATGTCTATCTGACCCCCGCCGAACTCGACGAGGCGCTGCGCGCCGATGCCCGTCGTGGCCTGACTGCGACCCCGAAGTGGCTGTCGCCGACCTGGCTGTACGACGAGCGCGGTGGCGAGTTGTTCGAACAGATCACCCGGCTGCCCGAGTACTATCCGACACGAGTCGAACGTGATCTGCTGCAAACACATTCACCCGACATTGCCGATGCCGTGCAACCCGAGATGCTGGTCGAACTGGGCTCCGGATCGTCGGAGAAGACCCGGCTGTTGCTCGACGCACTCGCACCCTACCTGCATACCTATGTGCCTCAGGATGTCTCCGAGACTGCCCTACGCGGTGCGGTGAGTCGTCTCTCCGCCGAGTATCCCGAGCTCGCGGTGCGTGGTGTGGTCGGGGACTTCACGGGTTCGCTGAGTCATCTGCCCAGTGGGGGTCGCCGAGCGATCGCGTTCCTCGGCGGCACCCTCGGCAACCTGATCCCGGACGAGCGTGCCGAATTCCTGGCCGAGCTCGCCGCGACCCTGGACTCCGGGGAGTGGCTGCTGCTCGGCGTCGGTCTCGTCGTCGACCCTGCCGTCGTCGTCCCCGCATACGACGATTCGGCCGGCGTGACCGCGGAATTCGACCGCAATGTGTTGCGCGTGCTCAACCATCGCCTCGGTGCGAACTTCGAACCGGACCGGTTTCGGCACGTGGCGCTGTGGGACAGCGACAACGAATGGATCGAGATGCGGCTCGAGGCCACCGAGGCGATGACCGTGCAGATCCCCGGCCTGGACCTCGAGGTGTCCTTCGCGGAGGGCGAGCAGTTACGCACGGAGATTTCGGCGAAGTTCCGGCTCGACGGTATCGCCCGCGAGCTCACCGACGCGGGTTTCGTGGTCCGGCACGAGTGGGTCGATCCGCACGCCCGGTTCGCAGTGCTCGGGGCGTCGCGGCGCTGACCGGATCCGGACGGCGGCTGCGGCACACAGGATCACGGCAGCGCCGCCTGCCAGTACGAAAGCACCCGGTCGTTCGCCGAGAAGCACTGCCGCCCAGAAGATCGTCATCACCGGCTGGGTGAGCTGAATCTGACTCACGCGCGTCATCGGGCCGATCGCCAGGCCCCGGTACCAGGCGAAAAACCCGAGAAACATGCTCACAACGGCAAGGTAGGCGAACGCCGCCCATTCGATCGCGGTGCCGGTGGGGGGATGGGTGGCGATCGCGAAGGCCGTCACGGCGGTGGTGGCAGGCGCACTGAGCACCAGTGCCCACGAGATGGTCTGCCAGGGCCCGAGTTCGCGCGCGAGCAGGCCACCTTCGGCATAGCCGATCGCGGCGGCGACGACGGCACCGAGCAGCAGGACGTCGGCCGGGTTCAGGCCGCCGAATCCTCCCGACTGGAGCGCGGCGAAACCCACCG
>NZ_JBAQXC010000215.1:0-2241 GCF_049299235.1 Rhodococcus sp. (in: high G+C Gram-positive bacteria)
GACCTCGCCGGTCGACCCGTCGAGGAGGACGGCGGTGCCCGCCGGGATCGCATCGAGCCCGGCCGCGGCGACCACACACGGTATGCCGAGTTGGCGCGCGATGATCGCGGTGTGGCTGGTGGGGCCGCCGAGGGTGGTGGCGAGGCCGATGATGCGGGTGGGGTCGAGACCGGCGGCATCGGCGGGAGCGAGGTCGTCGGCGAGCAGCACGGACGGCTCGGCCGGCCGGTCGAGACCGGGTTCGGGGATCCCGCTCAGTTCGGCGACGACACGGTCACGGATGTCCCGCAGATCCGTGACTCGTTCGGCCATGCGCCCGCCCATTTTGGTGAACATCGTCGCGAACTGCTCGGTGGCTGCGATCGCGGCACCCACGGCGTCGGATCCGCCGCGGATTCGGCCGGTGGCCGCTCCGATCCAGGCGCGATCCTCCGCGAGGCCCGCGTTGGCAAGCAGCACTTCGGAAGCTGCACCGGACGCACCAGACGCGCGGGCGCGCAGCCTCGCGCCGACGGCGTGCGCCGCGGCCGTGAACCGTTCGGCTTCGGCCGCCCGGGCGGTGTCGGGAATCTCCGGATGCACGGTCGGCAATTCCGGTCGCGGTGCGGGGCGGATCACCGGGCCGTAGGCCACTCCCGGCACGACGGGTGTTCCGTGGACGTCGCGCACCGCCGAACCTGCTACCACCGGCACCACGTTCTTCATGTTTCCTCCTCGCCACCGACCGAGACTCGATGTGATCGAGATTACCCCGACCCATTGACATGTCAACATATACGGGCGTAAAACAACATAAAGCAACATTCGGTGTCCCGCGTGGAGGAGGTCCCGTGTACGCAGAGGAACGGCAGCAGGCGATCGGCGAACTGATCGACCGACGCGGTCGCATGTCCGTCACCGACCTCGCGGGCCGCTTCGGTGTCACCACCGAAACCGTCCGGCGCGATCTCGCACTGCTCGAGCGAGTGGGCCATGTGCGGCGTGTGCACGGCGGCGCCGTCCCCGCCGCGGCGCTGACCGTCACCGAACCGGGACTGACCGAACGCGAACACACCCGTACCGGATTCAAGGACCGCATCGCCACGGCTGCCGCACAGTTCCTCCCCGGTTCCGGCGGCAGCGTCGTCTTCGACGCCGGGACCACGACCGGCCGCATGGTCGCGGCGCTGCCGGCCGACACCGACCTCACCGTGGTGACGAACTCGGTGCCCATCGCGGCACGACTCGCCGGACTCGGTTCCATCCGACTGCACCTGCTCGGCGGTCGCGTGCGCGGTATCACGCAGGCCACCGTCGGTGACGACGCGTTGCGCTACCTCGGCATGCTGCACGTCGACGTCGCATTCGTCGGCACCAATGCACTGTCGATCGACCACGGCCTGTCGACACCCGATGCGGAGGAAGCCGCGGTCAAACGTCGCATGGTCGCCTGCGCCGACCGCGTTGTCGTGGTCGCGGACTCCTCCAAGATCGGCCGTCGGCACCTGCTGAGCTTCGCTCCGCTCGATGCCGTCGACGTCCTCGTCACCGACAGCGAGATCGACGATGCCGACAGAACCCAACTCATCGAACAGGGAATCGAGGTGGTGACGGCGTGATCGTCACATTGACAGCCAACCCGAGCCTGGACCGCACGATCACCTTGCCGGGCCCGCTCGACCGCGGCGCCGTCCACCGCACCGCAGAGGTCCTCGTCGACCCCGGCGGCAAGGGCATCAATGTCGCACGGGTCCTGCACGCGGCTGGCCGGCAGGTTCTGGCGATCCTGCCCGGCAACACCGGTGATCCGCTCCTGACTGCCCTCTCCGACCACGACATCGATTGTCTCGCAATCGAAACCGCGGCACCTGCGCGGACCAACACCACTGTCGCAGAACCCGACGGCACGACCACGAAGTTCAACGAACCCGGCAGCGCGTATGGACCCCGCACCCGCGCCGAACTACAGGACGCAGTCCTCGACCAGGCAACCGATGCCACGTGGACGGTGCTCTCCGGATCGCTGCCGCCGAGCATTCCGGACAACTGGTACGCCGACCTGATCTGCGCGCTGCGCGCCACCGGAACCCGGATCGCCGTGGACACCTCCGAGGCGCCGCTCCTGGCCCTCGCCGACCGTTTCCCCGAGGCCGCGCCGGACCTCGTCAAGCCGAACTCCGACGAGCTCGCCCAACTGACCGGAGCGGACGCCATCACACTCGAGGCCGCGGCGGCGGCCGGCGACACCGCCCCGGTGGTGGC
>NZ_JBAQXC010000216.1:0-7098 GCF_049299235.1 Rhodococcus sp. (in: high G+C Gram-positive bacteria)
TCGTGTTTCCGGCCCTCACACCGGCAATCCACCTGGCCCGAACTCCCCGTACCGGACCGGCCCCATCTCAGACGATGCCCCGCTTGAGGCGACGCCTTTCCCGCTCCGACAATCCGCCCCAGATCCCGAACCGCTCATCGTTGGCAAGGGCGTACTCGAGGCATTCATCCTTGACCTCGCATCCCAAACAGATCCGCTTGGCCTCCCGCGTCGATCCGCCCTTTTCGGGGAAGAACGCTTCCGGGTCGGTCTGCGCACACAGCGCGCGGTCCTGCCACTGTTCCTCGACGTCGGACGGATCCGAAAGTCCCGCAATAAGACTCAACGTCGTCGACGTCGACTCCCGGTCGTTCACGTCTTCGGCACAGTTGCCCTCGACTGCAGTATCGATCCGAGTGTCCTCGAACCATTCGCGCTCGTCGGCCATACACGCCTCCTCACCTGCAGCGCTGAATCCTTCACAATTCGGGGTCTACCCCCACGCGCCGTTCCACGAAGCGCGGCTACATGTGGGAATTCCCATACGATCCCGCATTTCGACTATCCGGAATGACACGTATGTGATTAGACACGTTGGGCGTGTCGCGGTCAAGCCGAATGGGAGATCTCGCATACCATCGAGCGCTTCGGAGTTGGTCACGCTACGCTCCGCCCAATTCACCCTATCGGGTTCTTTACAGTTCTCCTCATCGGACGGTGCTTCACCGGTGACGAATCGGACCACCTAGGCTTGCCCCGTGAACGTGACTGTATTGGTCGGTGGCGTCGGCGGGGCCCGGTTCCTCACCGGCCTGCGCGCGCTGCTCGGCATCGACACCGGCCGAGACCTCGTTGCGGAGGCCCCGCACCGCATCACCGCGATCGTCAACGTCGGCGACGACGTCTGGATGCACGGGCTTCGCATCTGCCCCGACCTGGACACGTGCATGTACACGCTCGGCGGTGGCATCGACCCGGAACGGGGATGGGGCCGCACCGACGAAACGTGGAATGCCAAGGAGGAACTCGCCGCGTACGGAGCCGACCCCGACTGGTTCGGCCTCGGCGATCGCGACCTGGCGACCCACCTGATCCGCAGTCGAATGTTGCGGACCGGATATCCGCTCTCGGCGGTCACCGAAGCGTTGTGCGCCCGCTGGAAGCCGGGGGTGACCCTGCTGCCGGTGTCGGACGACCGCAGCGAAACCCACGTGGTGATCACCGATCCCGCCGACGGCGAACAGCGCGCGATCCACTTCGAGGAATGGTGGGTTCGGCACCGCGCCACCGTCGAGACGCACTCTTTCGCGCACATCGGCGCTGCCGACGCGAAACCTGCACCGGGAGTGCTGGAATCGATAGGATCGGCGGACGTGGTGATCGTCGCCCCGTCCAATCCGGTCGTGAGCGTCGGAGCGATCCTCGCGATTCCCGGAATCCGCGGCGCCCTGCGCACCACTGCGGCGAAGGTCATCGGACTCTCCCCCGTCATCGACGGGAAGCCGTTGCGCGGTATGGCCGATACGTGCCTCGACGTGATCGGCGTCGCATCGACCGCGGAAGCGGTAGGACGCTACTACGGTGCCCGCAGCGGCACCGGCATCCTCGACGGCTGGCTCGTCCACGACACGGACCACGCCGATGTCCCCGGCGTCGCGGTCCGCAACGTCCCCCTGCTCATGACCGACCCTGCTGCGACCGCGGACATGGCGCGCGCCGCACTCGAACTCGCCGGAGTCAGCCTGTGATGTCCCCCGATGCCACCGCGGGCGCCGACGTGCGCGACCACGCCCCCGGCCGGTCGATCGAGATCATCCCCGTCGTCGGCCTGCCCGAATTCCGACCCGGCGACGATCTCGCAGGCGCGATCGCCGACGCAGCACCCTGGCTCGTCGACGACGACATCCTCGTCGTCACCAGCAAGATCGTCTCCAAGGCGGAGGGACGCATCTTCGAGGCCCCGACCGACCCGGACGCGCGCGACGCCGTGCGACGGCGGTTGGTCAGTCAGGAAGCAGTCCGTGTCCTCGCCCGCAAGGGGCGCACCCTGATCACCGAGAATCGTCTCGGGATCGTCCAGGCCGCATCCGGGATCGACGGCTCCAACGTCGACTCCGGGGAACTGGCACTGCTCCCGGAGAATCCCGACGGCAGTGCCGCCACACTGCGCGAACGACTGCGCACGCTGCTCGGAGTGCGCGTCGCGGTAGTCGTCACCGACACGATGGGTCGTGCATGGCGCGTCGGCCAGACCGACGCGGCGATCGGCGCGGCGGGTGTGCCGGTCCTGCACGGCTACGCCGGTTCCCGCGACGCCCAGGGCAACGAACTGCTCGTCACCTCCGTCGCCCTCGCCGACGAACTCGCTGCCGCGGGCGACCTGGTCAAGGGCAAACTCGGCGGCGTTCCGGTGGCGGTGGTGCGCGGACTCGAACCGATCGACGACGGTTCCACCGCACAGGACCTGATTCGTCGCGGCGACGAGGATCTGTTCTGGCTCGGCGCCGACGAAGCGCTCGAGCAGGGCCGCCGGGAGGCGCTGCTGTTGCGTCGGTCCGTGCGTGCCTTCTCTGCGGAACCGGTCGATCCGGAGGATCTGCGGGACGCGGTCGCCGACGCGCTCACCGCGCCGGCCCCGCATCACACGCATCCGGTCCGATTCGTGTGGGTACGCACCGAGCAGGTGCGCCGCCGGTTGCTCGACCGGATGCGCGACCGCTGGGCCGACGATCTCACCGGCGACGGTCTGGACTCGGCCACGATCGAACGCCGTCTCGCCCGAGGTTCGATTCTCTACGACGCTCCCGAACTGCTCGTTCCGTTCTGGGTACCCGACGGCGCCCACCGCTATCCCGATGCAGAACGAACCGCCGCCGAGGCCACCATGTTCACCGTGGCGGCCGGCGCAGCCGTGCAGGGGCTTCTCGTCGCGCTCGCCGTTCGCGGGCTGGGTAGTTGCTGGGTCGGATCGACAATCTTCGCCGCCGATGTGGTGCGGGAAGAACTGAGCCTGCCTGCCGACTGGTCGCCGCTCGGCGCGATCGCGGTCGGGCATCCGATCACCGAACCCGAGCCGCGCGAACCCGCACCGGCCGACGCGGCACTGCTGGAGTTGTAGCGATGTCGGCACGGTCACTGCACGAATCCGCCACCGAGCGACTCGCGGCCTGGAACACCGATTCCGCCGACGCCGAATCGCTGCGGCACACCATGCTCGCGTTCCTCGGCTCGGCACCCGACGGTTGCATGCGCGCCCACGTGCCGGGACACATCACGGCGTCGTCGCTGGTGCTCGACGCGGAACATCGCAACGTGCTGCTCACTCTGCATCCGAAGGTGGGCCGGTGGATTCAGCTCGGTGGGCACTGCGAAGAATCCGACGACACCGTCGTCGACGCGGCACTGCGTGAGGCCACCGAGGAATCGGGTATCGACGGACTCGTCATCGACCCGGCGTTGCTGTCGGCGCACACCCACCCGATCACGTGCTCACTCGGGGTTCCGACCCGACATCTCGATCTGCGGTTCCTGATCACCGCACCGGCAGGTGCGGTCCCGGTGCGCAGCGCCGAATCCACCGACCTGCGGTGGTGGCCGATCGACGTGCTGCCCGACGACGCCGAAGTCGACACCATCGAGCACCTCGTGGCGTTGGCGGCGGCCCGGTCAACCGAACGAGCCGTGCCGACCGGAACCGGCAGCGAACCGGGCCGCACCGTCCACCGCGCCGGCCGCCGATGATGTCGTGCCCCGCCGGAATTCGTTGAGCATCGCCTGATCCTCGGTCAGGCCCGCCTGTTCGAGCATCGACAACCGGTCGTGCCGCAGGCAGGTCTGCGGGAATCCGGCGATCTCGGTGGCCAGCGCGACGGCCGCGTCCAGCGCCGTCCCCGGCGGAACCGTCCGGTTCACCAGACCGATGTTCAGGGCCTCACCTGCGGTGACCGGCCGGCCGGTCAGGATCAGGTCTGCCGTGACCGGACCGACGGTACGGACGACGACCGTGCCGGGGGTCATCCCCGCAGCCTACTCAGGCGACCGGCGAGCCGCCCCGGTTCACCGACTGCACCGGGGCGAGCGCCGGTCGTTTGGCGCTGATGCCGTCACCGGACGACGTGCCCCGAACGCGCCGGCCGACCCACGGCACGAGGAAGTCCCGCATCCACTTCAGGTCTTCGCGCCGCTGCTCGACGGGCGCCGGCTCCGGATTCGGGCCGAGCACGACCGGATCGATACCGTGCTCGACACCGAGTGTGCCGAGCACCCGTACCGCCATGTTCCGATGTCCGAGTGGCGACATGTGCAGGCGATCGAAATCCCACATGCGGTAGTCGCGGTACTCACCGAACCGCCAGTAGTCGACGAGTGTCGCGCCACGCCGGTCGGCGACCTCGCGGACGAGTTCGTTGTACGTCGCGATCCGTCCGCGCAGGTGCCGGAACACCGGTGCCCAACCCACGTCGTACGCGGTCCACATCAGGACGGTCGCTCCGGTCGCGGTGAGCCTGCTGATCGCATCGTCGTAGTCGGCGATCATCGCGTCGAGGTCCAGCTTCGGTCGCATGACATCGTTGCCACCGGCGTAGACGGTGACCAGATCCGGTTCCAGCGCGATCGCCGCGTCGACCTGTTCGGCGAGGATCTGCCGCATGAGCCGTCCACGGACCGCGAGGTTCGCGTACATCAGATCCGGTTCGTTGCCTGCGAGTTCGTCCGCGACCCGATCGGCCCAGCCACGTACACCGTTGGGGCTAGCCGGATCCGGGTCCCCGACACCTTCGGTGAACGAATCCCCTAGGGCCACATACCGTTCGAATGTCACTGCCAACTCACCCGCATACTCGGTCGATCATATTCACTACGGTCAGACGTCGGTGCTGAACCGGACTCCACCGTCGGGAAGGGTCACGCCGGGCCACACCCGCGCGCCACGCAGAAGCTCACAGCGGGCACCGATGTCCGCCCCGTCACCGATCACCCCGTCACGGATCAGCGCGCGCGGTCCGACCCGCACCCCGAAGCCGATGATGGACCGCTCGATCACCGCACCCGCCTCGACCTTCGCGCCGTCGAAGATCACGGCGCCGTCCAGCCGCGCCCCGGCACCGATCTCGGCGCCGCGTCCCACCACGGTACCGCCGATCAGCAACGCACCGGGAGCAACCGACGCGCCCGGATGCACGAGCGATTCGCCGCGCTGCCCGGTGAGCGCGGGCGACGGCGCGATTCCGCGAACGAGGTCCGCCGATCCGCGCACGAAATCTTCCGGGGTGCCCATATCGCGCCAGTACGCGTTGTCGACGTGCCCGAATACGCGCTTGCCGTCGGCGAGCAGCGCCGGAAACACCTCGCGCTCCACCGACACAGGACGCCCCGTGGCGATGGACTCGATGATGTCGCGTTTGAACACGTAACAGCCCGCGTTGATCTGATCGGTCGGCGGGTCCTGCGTCTTTTCGAGGAACGCGGTGACCCGGCCGTCCGCGTCGGTGGGCACGCATCCGAACGCGCGAGGATCGCCGACCCGCACCAGGTGCAGGGTCACATCGGCGTCCGTGCGGGTGTGGGTGTCGAGGATCGCACCGAGGTCCGTGCCGCCGAGGACGTCACCGTTGAACACCATGATGTTGTCGGCGCGCAACTTGGGCAACACATTCCGGATACCGCCGCCGGTGCCGAGCGGTTCGGTCTCGGTGACGTACTCGATCTCGAGACCGAGATCGGAACCGTCCGCGAAATGCTCCTCGAAGACCTCCGCTTTGAAGGAGGTGCCGAGCACGACGTGCTTGATTCCGGCCTCACGGATGCGGGCCAGCAGGTGCGTCAAGAACGGCACACCCGCGGTGGGCAGCATCGGCTTCGGCGCCGACAACGTCAGGGGCCGCAGGCGGGTGCCTTGACCCCCGACCAGGATCACCGCATCGGTGTGCGGCGCGGCGTCACTCGTCATCTCGTCTCCCCTGGTCCACTGGTCCAACTGTCCGACACTGCTCCGGAGGTACCGCGATCGCGCTCGCGCACCGCCGCGGCGACCACCAGTTTGGACCGCGCCGCGAGTCCTACCCGCAACGCGCCCCGCAGCGGAGCCTGCCACAGATGTGGGTGCCGATCCGCCTGGAAACGGTAGGCACTCTCGTGATGGGCAGGCAACATCAATTCGGGATGACGACCGGCGGCGTGCCCCTTGGCGTGGGTGACCTCGGCATCGGGAATGTAGACGTTGCGCCAGCCGGCACGACCGAGCCGATCCCCGAGGTCGACATCCTCCATGTACATGAAGTAGCGCGAGTCGAAACCGTCGACCGTGTCGAAGGCGGCGCGGCGCAGCAGCAGGCACGATCCGGACAGCCAGCCCACCTCGCGTTCGGTGACCGCCTCGTTGTCCTGCCGGTAGCGCCGAGTCCACGGGTTCGACGGCCACACCGTGCCGAGCAGAGCGTGACCGGCACCGGAGACCAACGTGGGCACGCTGCGCGCGGACGGATAGATGCTGCCGTCGGGTTCGCGGATGAGGGGACCGAGCGCACCGGCCCGCGGCCAGCGCGCAGCGGCCTCGAGCAGCCGGTCCAGCGAACCCGGACCCCACCGCACATCGGGATTGGCGACGACGACGAACTCGGCCGACGGATCGACCTCGGCGACGGCACGGTTCACCGCACCGCCGTAGCCGATGTTGCCGCCGGTGTACAGCAGCCGCACATTCGGATGCGCGGCTTCGGCGGCTTCCGGCGCCCCGTCGGTGGACCCGTTGTCCGCCATGATCACCTGCGTCGACAACTCCGTCGCACCCGTCAGCGTCGCCAGGAAGTGTTCCAGGTGCTCGCCGGGCGAATAGGTCACCGTCACCACGGCCAGCTTCGCACTCACCCGCGACACATTAGCGGCCCCGCCCGAGTGCGCCGAATCACGCATGCCGTCCTCGTTCACCGCGCCCGTCTCGCAGGTCACCCCCGAACCTCCGCCGCGTGCAGAGCATCGTGCAGTGCGTCACGCCACGGGCGCAGTGGCGTGAGACCGGCCGCAGCCCATGCGCTGCCGTCGAGCACCGAATACGCCGGGCGGGGCGCGGCCCGCACGAACTCGGCACTGCCGCACGGCCGGACCCGCTCGGGGTCCGCG
>NZ_JBAQXC010000217.1:0-7274 GCF_049299235.1 Rhodococcus sp. (in: high G+C Gram-positive bacteria)
CCCCTTGGCGGTGCGCAGGTCGCGCAGGTCGTCGTCGGTCGCGGCGGGCGAGGCCGCGCGGCGTTCGAATTCGGGCATCTCCGCGTCGACGGCGGCGCGGCGCGCGGTGAGTTCGGTGAGGTCGCGGTTCCAGCGGTGCACGGCCTCCTGCAGATCGGTGACGAGCCCGCTGGGTATCCCATCATCACCGGGGGTTGCCCAGGTGCGCAACGAGTCTCGGGTGGATACATCGAGGACATCGTCGAATTGGGCGAGGAACCCGTCGACCAGCGTGTGCGCGTCGGTATCCACGGCGGTGAGCAGACCGGCCATCCAACTGCCCGGATCGAAGCTGCCGAGCACGGCGCGGGCACCGCGCGGCGCGACGGTGGACGGGTCGCGGGCGAGCCGGTCGATGACGTGCGCGACGTACTGACGTTGCAGGATCTCCTCGGCGGTGAGGAAGGTCGCGGGTGGGCGGACGTCGCCCTGGATCACCGACGTCGGGTCGTACAGCTTCGGCAGGTGTTCGCCGCGTCCGCGGACGAACGCGAGAACCAGCGAGTTGCCGGTGAGGCGCCCGGCGCGGCCGACGCGCTGCAGATACGACGAGACGGTGCGTGGCAGCGATCCGAGCATCACGGTGGACAGGTCGCCGATGTCGATGCCCATCTCGAGGGTGGGGGTGGCGACGAGGACGTTGGGGGCCTGCGGGTCGGCGCCGCCGCGTTTGAACGCGGTCTCGTAGCCGAGGCGGGTCGCGGTGGGCAGCAGCGAGGTGTGTTCGCGCGCGACGACGCGCTTCATCTCGGCGGTGTCGTAGAGGCGACGGTAGAAGTTCTGCGCCTTCGGCGCGCGAGTGAGGGTGCCGGGGCAGCGGACGAGCAGGCACGGTGCGCCGTCGAGTTCGTCGATGACGGTGGCCGAGCCGGGGGTGGGGGTGTGGCACACGCTGCACACCAACAGGTGCCGGCGGGCGGCGAGATCCTCGTCCGACGGAGCCGACACGGTGATCGCGGTGGGTGGCAGCCCGTAGGCGGTGAGTCCGCTTTCGGTGAGGACCGCGGTGAGGACCCGTTGTTCGGCGAGGACGGAGAACAGGGAGCGGGCGAGGAAGCTGCCGTCGAACGGGGAAACGTTCAGGCATTGCGACGCCCAGCGTGCATACCAGGAGGAGACGGCGGTGATCGCGTCGAATCCTTCGGGGACGGTGCGTGATCCGATTGCGGGGAATGCGGGGGCGGGCCGGCCCTTCGGGAATGCGGGCATGCCTTCGCCCTTGGGGCGCCCGCCCCACACCCAGCGGCGGTTGGCGTCTTTCTCGATGTACTTGAGTAGCCACGGGTGTCGGATGGCGCCGCGGGTGCGGACCCGTTCGACGGTGCCACGCACCCAACGCGCGATGGCAGCGTTGTCCGGCGGTGTGAGCGAGAGCTGATGTTCGGTGGCGTTGAGTGCGGCACGGCCGAGCCGCACCGGGCGTTCCGGGCCGCCGAGGTCGACTTCGGCGACGGTGCTGCCGGTGAGTTCGAGGGTGCGGCCGAGCCGGGATTGCAACCCGAATTCCAGGTCGATGTCGAATGCGAGGCGCTGTCGCACCTTGTCGGTGGCGTTCTTGCGGGCCTGAGTCGGTGCGTCGGGCTTCCAGAACGGGGTGAACTCGTCGTGGTCGACGATGTCGGGGGCGAGGAGGTGGTAGCGGCGGGCCGGATCGTCGCCGGCGCGGGCCAGGACGGCGTCGCGCAGTTCGGGCAGGCTCAGCGCGGAATCACCGAGGGCGCTGCGCAGCGTCGAACGCAAGCTGAGGGTGTGGGAGCGGGCCTGGACGAACCCGGCGCGGTGCGCGGCGTCCTGCACGCTGTCGGTGAACATCAACGCCTTCTTCTCGTCGGCGTCGAGGGCGGCGTCACCGAACAGATTCGACAGGGTCACCGAAAGCTGGGTGGCGACGGCGCTACCGAGGAACCGGATGCCGTCGGCGACACCGCAGGCCGGGCACATGTCGTTCTTGGAGTCGTCTTCGGTGCTGTCGCCGGTGAGGACCAGGACGGGTAGGACTTTGCCTTCGAGTTGTTCGGTGCCGTCGGGATCGGGTGGTGTGTCGACGATTTCGCGGTCGTCGATGCGGAACCAGCGCAGACCCTCGATGGGGGAATCGGCTCGGGCTGCGCCGACGAGCGCTTCGGCGGGTGCGGAGATCAGCGCGCGGAAGCGGGAGGCGCCGGCCGCGTGGTCGGCGCGGATGGCGTCGTCGGTGACGTCGAGGGTGTGGCCGGTGGGTGCGAGGCGTGCACCCCATCCGGAGCGGCCGCAGTGCCGACAGAAGATGGCCGGCAGGTGCATGACGTCGCCGTCTTCGTGGACGCCGTCGTCGGACCAGCGGTAGGCGGTGTTGGTGGCGACGGCCCGGTCGATGCGGGACAGCTCTCGAATCCACAGGTGCACATCGACATTCAACGCCGCACGACCCACTTCGGCGCGGAGGTGGGAGAGTGCTGCGAACACGTAGTCGAGGAAGCGCTGCTGGGCGGCGCGGACACGGCGGGTGTCCCGCTCGGCGGTGGGTGCGTCGAACAGTGCCTCGGCGAGGTCGGCGAGGGAGATCGCGTCGACGGCGTGGTCGAGCAGCCGCTGCATCAGCGGATGGCCCTTGAGTAGGTGCAGTTGTTCGGTGGCGTCGAGATGCCGCAGCTCGGTGGGGGTGAGACGACGGTCGGTGTCGAGGTCGTCGGCGGTCGTGAACAATTCGGTGCGCTCGAACACTTCCGCACGCTCGAACAGCTCGGCGAGCACTGCGGTAGTCAGGGCGGCGTTCGTGGGCGAGTCCGCGGTGAAGGTGTCGAGGCGGGCGGCGGCGTCGATGACGGCAGGGGTGATCGGGCGGTACAGCCGGTCGAGGGCGGTGTCGCGGTCGGCGAGCCAGGCTGCGGCGGTGAGGCGGGTCTCGCCGATGACGGCGTCGGCGTCGAACTCTTCGCCGAAGACGGTGTGCGCGAAGTCGAGCATCGCAGTGGGTTCGGTCTTGGAACCGAGGGTGGCGGAGGTGGCGACGGGGGTGATGCGGCCGAACGGGCGGGCGCGGTCGGCGTCGGTGACGGGGGAGGCGGCGGTCCAGTGGGCTTTGACGGTGAGGCCGAGACGACGCAGCAGCATGGCGACGTCGGTGCCTTGTGCGCCGTCGTAGGTGTGGAATTCGTCGAGGACGACGTACTGCAGTGCGTCGGCGGAGAGGCGCCAGATGTCGGCGCGGTCGGGGTGTAGCAGCAGGTGGTCGAGCATTTTGTAGTTGGTGAGCAGGATGTCCGGCGGGGCGGCATGCATGAGGGAGCGGTCGGTGATGAGGCCGTCGTCGGTGACTTTGGTGCGTCCGCCGGTGGATTGTTCGCCGGTGTAGAGGCCGGCGGTGACGCCGGACAGTTCGGAATGTTCGGTGATGAGGCGGGCGAGGCGTTCGGCTTGGTCGTTGGCGAGCGCGTTCATCGGATAGAGGATGAGTGCTTTCATCCCGGTGACGCCGGCGGCTTTGGCGCGGAGAACGTGGTCGAGGATCGGGTAGAGGAACGCCTCGGTCTTGCCGGAGCCGGTGCCGGTGGTCACCAGCGTGGGCTGGGGGCGGTCGTGGAATTTCGTTGACAGCCGCTCGAATGCGGCGGCTTGGTGGCCGTAGGGGGTGAATCCCGCCGGCCACCAGTCGAAGTGTGCCCTCCAGCCGCTTTTCGCCGGCGCGAACGGCAGGCGCAGGCGGACAAATGGTCCTTTGAACATGCCGGTGTCGGGGTGACCGACGAAGTCCGACAGGGCGCCCTGCGCGTCGGGGTCGGTGAGGGCGAACGTAGTCGCGAGGTAGTCGGTCAGGCCCTCGCGCAGGTGGTTGGCCTGCAGGGTAGGTAGTAGTGCCCCCACGATGTGTCCGCCTTCCATGCCTGCATTCGATGTCCTGTCGAATCTTGCCCGATGGCGAGAAGGTTGTGGTCGGCGGTCGGTGGGACACACATCCCCACGTTGTTCAGCTAATGATCACCTTCCATTGTCGGTGGAGGTACGCTATTTCCTGAACATGGAGAGGGGTGAAGGAATGGACCCGACGAGTGAACCTCGGAGCGAGGCTGAGATCGTGCGCGCCGGCGTGTCGATACTGACCGACCGCTTGCCGTCTCGCTGGGAAGCTCGCCTGGTCTCGCCCACGGATGCAGGCGTCGGCACAGTCGTGCGGGTCACCGCGCCGGACGAACGCGCCGTGGACCTCGTCCTTCAGGCCCGACGCGTGATCGAAAGTCGCGATGTTCCCACGGTGCGCGAATGGTTCAAAAGCGCTGTCGATGCTCGACGCGGCGCTCATGGTGTGGTTGTGGCGAAGTATCTGTCGCCCCCGGTGCGTAAGCGTCTCCACGATGCGGGAATTTCGTACGTCGACGCCACGGGGAACGTCCAGGTGAACATCGATGTGCCTGGTCTGTTCATTCTGGGTAGCGGCGCAGATCGAGACCCGTGGCGCGGACCGGGGCGTCCGCGGGGAACATTGAAAGGTGCCCCCGCTGCAAAGGTGGTCCGGGCGCTGATCGACGTCGACAGGGAGTGGACGATCAGCGACCTCATCCGGGAATCGGGTTCGTCCACCGGGTCGACCTACCGGGTGGTGGACTTCCTTGCGGGTGAGGAGTTGGCAGTCCGCACAGACACCGGGGGGCTTGTCGTCCCGCACTGGAGCGAGTTGCTGAGGCGGTGGAGTGCGGATTATTCGTTCGTGCGCAACAGTGCTGTCACTCGTTGGATTGCACCGCGCGGATTGCCGGCGCTGATGGCGAAAGTCGCCGGTTCTACCGAGCGGTATGCGGTAACCGGAACGATCGCGGCTGCCTCCTGGGCTGAGTACGCGCCGGCGCGCAACGCGATGATCTACGTCGACGACAGTGCTCGGTGCGCTGAGGGATGGGATCTTCGTGCTACGGATTCTGGCGTGAACGTTCTTCTGGCGGAACCAAGTACAGAGGTCGTCTTCGCGCGGACACTGGTCGGTGAGACTGGGGTCGTCTGTGCAGCTCCAGCGCAGGTGGCTGTCGATCTCCTCACCGGACCCGGCCGCAGCCCGTCTGAGGCCGAAGAACTCATCGAATGGATGGTGCACAATGAGCGTCAGTGGCGCCAACGGTAGCGACGACCTTCTTGTGCGGACGCGGGCGGCGCTGCTCGATGCTGTTGAAGCGTTGGGTGAGCACCGAGACGCGGTGGTGGTGATCGGGGCGCAGGCGATCTATCTTCGCACCGGCGGCGCACCCGTAGCGCTCGCCGAGTCGACCAAGGACGCGGACCTCGCCCTCGATCCTCGGGATTTGTCGGAGAATCCGAGGCTCGAGGAGGCGATGGAGACGGCGGGGTTCTTCCTCGATTCTGCCGGCGGCCAGCCAGGGTCGTGGCGAAACGCCGAGGGGATTCCGGTCGATCTGATGGTGCCCGAAGCGTTGGCGGGGCCAGGATCGAAAAGTACTCGAGGAGGTAGGATTCCACCCCACGGCAAGCGCGCGACCCGACGGGCGCGCGGGCTGGAAGCAGCGGTTGTCGATAATGCTCCGACGTGGGTCGATGCTCTCGACCCGGCTGATGGTCGACGACTGAGTGTGCGCGTCGCCGGTCCATCGGCACTCCTGGTAGCGAAACTGCACAAGCTCGGAGAGCGAGTCGAGACACCGAACCGGTTGAACAACAAGGACGCGCATGACATCTATCGGATTCTCCGGGCCGTTGAGACCGAGGAATTGCGGGGTTCTTTCGTACGTCTGCTGGAGGATGAGGTGAGCGGTCAGGTGACGGCAGAAGCCGTCGTGCACCTGCGAGTGCTGTTCGCTGCCGGCCCGGATGCAGTGGGGTCGGCAATGGCGGGGCGTGCTGAGGAAGGGGTCGGCGATCCCGAAGAGGTTGCGGTTGCTGTGGCCTTCCTCGCGGGCGATCTGGTGGAGGCTTTGCCGCCCGTGTGACCTCCACGACGCGGTGGCTTCCCTGTGTGCCTATGATCGGCAAGGCCGTCAGACGGGCCTGACGGGTGGCCGGTTCCGAAGCGGAATCATTCATGGTTCCAGTTCCTCGACCGAGTCGCGAGAGCATCGCGCATCTTGGTGTCGTCGACAGCCAAATATCGTTGTGTTGTGGCGAGTGACGTATGGCCGAGGATAGTTTGAACCAGTCGAACGTCATGTGTTTGATTGTGAATCTCTGTGGCGCACAAGTGCCGAAGCTGATGCATCGTTGTTCCGTCAGCCAGCGCGCGGGAGACCAGAGTGCCAACCCAATGCGCCGACAGGTGCCCGCCGCTGGGGCTAGGGAAGAGATGGCCGGTGGCTGTTGCGCGGAGAGCATCAGCAAGGTCGTCGGGGAGAGGAAGCACTCGCTTCCGCTGGCCCTTGCCGTGCACGATGAGAGACCAGCCGATGCTGTCGTGGACGAGGTCGTTCTCCGGATGCACTTGGGCAACCTCGCCGCGTCTCATACCCAGTTCGTTCGCGAGCCGGAGCATGAGCCTCACCCGCGGATCGGCGGAGTTCATCGCCTGTGCGACGACTACGGACGCTGCTGGGCGAGGGCGTGGCTGCTCTGGTTTGATCATCGGGAGAACCTCGGCGACGTTCTCCGTCGTTCGGTTTGTAAGGACACCCCACGCCCAGAACCGACGCAGAGAGGACCGGACGGCGCGTGCGGTCTCCCGGCGCCAGTCATGTCGGCCAATCCAGTCGAGCAACTCGGACGGTTCGACGGACCACGGGGAGTCCGCCAGTGCGGCACGTGCGAGACGCCGCACATGGTAGGCGCGTAGGTCGATGGTCTGGGCGGTCAGGCGCATGGCGTGCATGGCGGTTCGCCACGAATCGATTTCGACGGCCCAGGATGGGGCGATGGCAGTTGCGGTCATGCCCACTACTGTCCATCGATAGTGATCTCTGTGGTGACCAGCGTGATCGACAGGTTCGGTCGGCCTGATCCACCTCGAATCGCACTTCACCGACGAGAAGGCCGGTGGCCTCCGCGCCGAGACGTACCGGCGGCTGCGACGACACTGGCAGTTCATCAACGAGCTGAAACTGTTCGAGATCCAGAACCAACGCCGCTACGGGGTGAGCGTCTATGGAGCGGCGCATGGCCCACGATTCCTGCAAGCCGCGTCCTTGTACCACCCCGTCACCGTGGTCCGGTCCCTCGAACATGATGGTTCAGGCGCTGAGCCCGGCATCAAGGACCTCGACGGCAACTGGGACCTCCGGCCACACGCCTCACGCATCGTCACGGTCACCCCCGAGACGCTGAAG
>NZ_JBAQXC010000218.1:0-11859 GCF_049299235.1 Rhodococcus sp. (in: high G+C Gram-positive bacteria)
TGTGTTGCGGCAGTACATCGAGCAGCAGGACCGTCCCGTCTAGGCACACTCGGCCCTGGGCGGGCCTCCTGCGCGCGCCTTCACCTCCGCCGTGAACGACGGAGCACTAGCGCGCATATTGGTAGCCAACAACGGCCGGCGGAACGGCGCACAGCCCCGAAGCAATGCGAGGGACACCCGGCACGGCGGTGCGTGCGCTGAACGCTGCGGCCGACCGAACCGGGCCCGGCGCGCGGGTCGCATTCGCAGACCACTTCGACGTCGTCGACGTGATCCAGGCGCACCGGGACGGGGGTGTGTTCCGAATGTGGGGGCCTCCGCGGACCGTGGCCCTTGCGTATCGGCGGAGTCGCACGACAGGTGGCCCGCGGGGCGACGTCGTGGTTCGGTTCGGCGAGTTGCCGGCAGCCGGTTCGGATGTCGGACAGCGTCGCTGGGTCACGTTGGCATGCGGGGCGGTCGCCTGGCTTCCGCGATGCGTGCACATGGTTGGGGCGTCGTAATGCGCTGCCGTTCCACCGTGGAGTGTGGTCGCGATTCGCTCACCTCCCGACGCTTGCCACATTACTGGCACAAATACTGGTATATTTGCTCGTGAGAATGCTGGCAACTATGCCAGCACTTGGTACGGGAGGCGTGACATCGAGATCGACGCTCACGCCACCTCCACAACATCACGACCCGCACCGCAACCGACGCAACCAGACAGGGAAGGTCCGACTCCGATGGCCGAGCCGACGAACAACGCGACGAACGACCCCCGCCCCACCCAGGAGCGCACCCACGGTGCCGCAGCCCCCACCCCCGATCGGCGCACAGAACCTCGCACCGCAACCGAACCGTTCACACTTCGGCGAACACCGAAGAAGAAGGCACTGAGCACCTACATCACGGTCGCGACATCCGCGCGTCTCGCCGAGGCCACGCGCAGTAGCGGGTTGTCGACCACCGACGTCGTCGAGGCCGCGCTGGTTCGGGTGTTCGACGAGCTGGGCATTCCGCCGGCGGACGTCGACGGAAACCTCACCACGGACTGAAACACCCATCCACGAGGGAGCGACGACATCATGACCGCCGACGATCAGTTCAGCCTCTTCGACCTGTCCGTTCACGCCGACGACCCGGACCGCGACGCCCGCTATTCGATCATCGACACCCCTGCGGGAAGTGCCGTTCCGGATGCGCCGATTCGCGCCCAGGAGGACAACACGGTCCGTGCGTCACCGTCGGAGGGTGTGGTTCGCGGTGACGATGTGGCACCGACCGGCGAGGCCGATACGGTCACCGAGCCGGCGCGGGCGTGGGAGTCGCTTCCCGTCACCGAGGACGCCGACGGGCACGCGATCATCGTGACCGCTGCCGCCACCTACACGCCGTCCGGTGCGCGACTGACCGGCCCCGTCGACACGATCGAGAAGTTGGGCAAATTGCTGCACTGGGCGGCACTGACGCCCCACGGGCTCACCGCTCAGGTGTGGTTCGTCGGTGTCGATTCCTGCGCGCAACTCGGGTGGGAGGTCGATCCGGGGGACGAAGACGACGTCGACGATCTCGAGCAACTGCGGCAGCGTGTCGCGGCGGATCTGCAGCAGGTCGTCGCCGCGACCCTGCCCCCGTTGATCGCCGAAGGTTGGGAACTGCGCGGCGATCCCGGTTTCGTAGTGCGCTTGAGCCGTCAGGTCGGCAAGGCCACACAGATGGTGGATCTGCTCCTCGAACCGTACGTGTGGACGTACTGGAACAAGGACTTCGGTTGGGGCAATCGGGTCGGCGACATGGGCATCCTCGGCAATCCGAGCGCAGGCACCTATCTGCCTGATGACGACATGCCGGCGGCGCGTGAGCTCGGTCGTCGCCTGGCGTGGTCGGTCAAGCACCTCGACACGCTGCCCGGACCCACCCCGGCCCGCACCGGGGCCGCTGTGCTGGACAAGATCCGCCGTGAGCGGGTCCGCACCGGTAAGGGCATCGTCGTCGCGGCCGGCGGTCCGATTCCACCGATCGACGGTGCGCCACGCGGGGACTTCGAGCCGCCGGCGGGTTGGTCGCGGGTGCCGGATTCCGACGATCTCGACGGTGCTGAGGTGTTGGCGACGATCGACCAGCGGGCCGCCTACCTGGCGTCGGCCGGGATGTTGCCGTTCGGCTACGGCCGGGTGCGCAATGTGGTCGGGGATGATGCTGCGGCGGCGGCTGCTTCCGACAAGCTGCCGTTCGGGATCTGGCGCGTGACTCTTCCGGCGGCGGGCCGGTTCGCGCTGCCGCAGAAGTTGCCGCTGCCGCACCCGGCGATGCGTGAGGACCAGCCGGTGCAGACGTGGATCACCACGGTCAGCGTCGAGGGGTTGTGCGCTCCGGTGGCCGACGGCGGTATGGGCTTGGACGTCGACGATCTCGAGGTCACCGAGGCATGGGTGTACGAGGAGCAGGGGCGTGCGTTGGACAAGTGGGCGAAGGTGCTGCGGGAGTCGCGCGCGGTTGCTGTCGAGTCCGGTGATGTCGCGATGAAACAGTTCCTCGGTGCCTGCTACAAGGGGTATGTGGGCCGGATGGTCAATCCGGACATGTGGACCTCGACGCGGATGCAGCATCACCATCAGCCGTTGTGGCGCGCGGCGATCATGGCGCATTGCCGGTGGCGGGGTCGTCGTGTCGCGATGCGCATCGCCCGGGACACCGGTCGGTGGCCGATCCGCACGATGACGGATTCGTGGGTATACCTTCTGGGAGAACAGGATTGCGTCGCCGAGGACAGTCCGGCGCTGGGTAAGATGACGTTGGAGAAGCACGTCGAGTTGACCGACGAGATGCTGCTGTCGTTCGCGTCCGCGGAGACCACCAACGATGTTCGGATCGCGATTGCCGCGGCGTACGGAGCCGATGTTCAGGATGAGGAGAAGTAGATGGCGCTGCGCCTTCCGAAGCCGCGTTCGAAGGCGGTGCCTCAGCAGACGACCGGCCTCGACGGCATGAAGGTTGCGGTCGCCGCGGCGGCTGTGGCCGGTGTGGTCAAGTCGCAGGCGACCGGCAGCGGTTTGGAGGGGTTGACCTCGACCGTGTCGGTGCGGGAGCTCCGGAAGGAGATCGGCGATGCGGGGCTGCGTCAGGCTGTGGTCGATGCCGGGGGGCGGGAGCCGTCGGATCGGACATTGCGTCGCTGGGCGCAGCAGGACCGCATCCCGCACTCGGTGGTCGCGGCGCTCGCGCAGCGCCGCGCCGCGGTCGAGCGGCTCGGTGGTGTCGATTCGGTCGCCGCGCAGATCGGGCGCAGCCCGTCGGCGGTACGCAAGTACATGTCGGGGGTGACCAACGAGTTGCGCAATGATGCGCGGTCGAAGTTGAAGACCGCCAAGGCCGAGCACGCCATGCGTAAGGTCGGTGTGCTCCGGCCGGACGGGTCGACGAAGGTGGCGACGATCCGTGTCACCGGGCGTGTGTGCGTACGCAACGGTGATGACTCTGGCTACGACTACCGCACTCGCACTTTGGATTTCGGTAACTCTGATGTTCCGTTCAGTGCCGATGAGTCACGTGAACTCGCGGCGGCGTTGGTGGACGACGATCAGGCGCGGGTGGTGGCGATCTTGGAGCGTCATGCCACGCTCGACTATCCGGAGAACAAGGGGTTCGACGTGTACAACGACCGGTTCGGTTTCCATTTCGAAGCGATCGACAAGATTGATGTCACCTGGGCCTGACACGGTGTGTCCGGTTCGGTGTGGCTTCGGCTTTTCCTCGGGTGGCCGAGTAGTCACGTGGAGTGTGGTCGTCGCGAGCTGATCGTGGTTCGCGAGTGTGCGGATGGATGTCCCATGCAGCGGGGTCGCCGGCGGGTGACACCTGTACTTGTCGCTGATCAGCGAGTGGCGCACACCACGCGACGTCGGCATCCTCGCCGGCAAACGCCCCGAAATCGAGGTCGGCGAGCTCACCGCCGAGCAGACCGAGCTCGCCCGCCTACACGCAAGCTCGCCCGGGACAACGAACGACTGACCACCACCCAGGCCGCCCTCGACATCACAGGACAAGTGCGTGCTCTCCCGGAATCACCTTCCGGGATGACGTATTTCAACGAATCGTCGAACACGCACCGGCCGAATCGTGGCGTGAACCTACCGCCGCCGCGGTGTCGGCCAGTGATGCGAGCGAGATGATCGATCGTGGGTATCCCAGCTCCACGACACCGCAGCGAACGCGGACATCGTGCTCGCCGCGGTGTCGTTGGGGATACGGCAGCGGACGTGCCACGGCTGCGATACCCCGGCACGACCGGGACCACCACTCCGCCACGAACGCCGTCGCCGCTTCCGGCTGGCGGAGACGCACAACGCCTGGGAGCAGATGTCGGACTGCATGGGCCGGCCCCTGGTAGGGATGAGCCGTCGGCAACACCGGCCCAGAACTTACAGGCTCGGCAGCCCGAGGTCCGCGGGGGTGACGTGCGTGTGGTACCCGGTCTGGTGGCAGTAGACGAAGAGCATGTCCAGGCCGGGCACGTCGTTCCAATTTTGGAACGCCAGTTGAATCTCGCATTCGAAACCCGGTGCGATCACGACGACTCCACCGCCGCTGTCCGCCTTGGCATCGTAGGTTGGTTCGCCGCCCCGGTAGACATGCTTGGTGCCCGCCAGCGGGTGGCCGGAAAGTGGAACGTTCATATCCGAATCAGGTCCTTTCGTCTGTTCAATGTCTGTCCGATGAGGATCGGTGGTGCATCGACACCCGTTCCGCGCGGTACTGATCCCGGACCGCGGTACCCGATGCGGTGTCATCGGTGGCCGGAAGCGCCGTCACACGCCGGAAATCCGCGTCGTGTCTGCTGCGCGGCACCGGGGCCAGCCCCGGATGCCGCGGTACGCGCAACTCGGCGTCCCGCACCGATCGTGTGGTCGAGAACCGATGGAGGCTCGGCTGGCTACGCTCACTCAAGGTCGCCGGCGGTGACATTCATCTCCACCGGTCGGCCATCGATCGTCGTGAGTTCCACGCTCGCTCGGCCACCGTTCGCAACGAGCTCGGTGAGTACTTCCGGTGCGAAGTCGTACTGGAAGTACGCTGTCAGTTTGTTCATGATCTTCCCTCACTGTCGTCGGATCCGGTTTGCGGAGTCATCCGAATTGCCGGGTCCACACGGCCGGCCGCGATGGTCAGCAACTACGGATGCGAACTGCATCGCGTTCATCACCTGCCCCGAACCTGGGCGTGTGGACGACCGTTCCGTGCAGACGGGCACATCGCCCGCACTCAGGCGCATTCGGATCGGTGGCGCCCTACGGCTTCACTTCGGCGACCGCGAGACAGTCGGCGCAGGCGTCTGCGGTGCGAACGAGTCCGCGGACGATGCCGTGCATCGTCCACGCGCGGTAGCCGTCGGCACAGACGCGCCGGCCGGTATCGAAGTCGATGAGATGGGACTTTCCGCTCTCGGTGAGAACGAGACCGTATGTGTCGCCGACCATGGGTGCCCCCTTTCTGTGGTGGTGTTCGGTGTCGAGACGGGCGATTCGTTACGAGCGAGCATCACGAAGGGCGGGAGCTGACCGAGCGCCCGGCCACCGTCGGAGCCGGGCCGTCAGAGGAAGTCGACGATCATCGCGGCGAGCCCTGCTGCTTCCTCACCGATCTCCGGGTCGTGACTTGCCTCGTTGATGAGGGAATGCGCGGCGCGGGCGTACTGGACAGCGGCGCGCTCGTCGGTGGCGACGAGGTCGTAGGCGGTGCGAATGTTGGCTCGGATATCGTCGAGTGTCGCAGTATTCATGTTGCGCTCCTGAGTTTTTCGTTCTTCTGCAGGAATCAATCTAGTGTGCCGAGCGGGAGATCGGTGACCGCACGAATGCACCCGGCGGGCGGCTCGGAACTCGACGGCCGCGCGCACCCGGCTGATCGGCACGAAGTCGTCGACACCGCCGGCGGCACCGCGTTCAACCAACCGACACAGCCGACTTCGCCGACAGTCGAATCGTCGAAGCGGCGGGTCTGCCGCGCGCGGTGGATCTCTCGTAGGCGGGGTGCGACAAGAAGAATCAGCAGATTCCCGGCCGTGCCCGAGAGCATGTACCGAAAGACCTCACCCACCGAGGCCCGGCAGCGGGCGGAGAAGCCTCTGCACCGCGAGATGCAGCGTCGTTGTGGTCGTCGTGTCGGTGTCAGCCGATCGGGTGCAGGTAGTGAGCCTTGTCCGGGCAGTACGCATCGACTGCGGCAGCGGTGATGTTGTACGCCTCGTCCTCGCCGGAAATCTCGATGAGCGAGGTGTACGGATCGAACCCCGGTGTCCCGAATCCCCCGCAGATGTCGTGTCCCATCTGTAGTGCCTCGCCGCCGGGTAGCGTCCGCCAGTAGTCGCTCAGCTTCTCGACGTACACACGATCGGCACCGGAATAGTCTTCGGGGTGCAGCAGCGTCGTGCTGTCGCCACCTCCGCAGGCTGCGACGAGGAAGGCAGCGGGGAGGGCCGTGAGGATGCGCCGGGTCATGCCGGAATCATCCCATCGCGATGATGCCGCGCGAGCGAGCCTTACGCCCCCGGGCATACGGCTGGCGTCCGCGACAGGTGCTGGCAGCCACCTGTGTTCGCACGGCGGCCTGCTGGCAGGGGCTCGTCCCGCACTGTGCCGGGCTGCGCACCTGTCCTACATCGGCCAGCATGGTGCCGTCGCCGACTGTGACTACGCGGGCACCCGGCGTAAGGGCACTGTGCGGATGTCGGACCGGCCGGGTATGCCGCCGGAATCCGGGCAGAAAGCCACCATCTGCTGTGGCGGGGCCGTGGAGGGGTGCACCGCGGCGGGTACGGTCGTTTCCAATTGCATCGCCACATCTGCGGACATCGCCACCTCGGTGTACGTCTCACTTCACTGACCGATCAACTCGATGGGAGAGCCGACATGGGCATTTTGGTTGATAGCGTGCGCAACTGCTTGGCGCAGGAACCGCCGAACGACAACGAGGTTCGGATCAGCAAACTGCTCGGGTTGGACGAACCGGTGGATTGGCACGGACAGACCGAAGACGAGAGACGCATGGCCGAATTGTTGGCACGTTTCGATGTCATCTCGCCCTCGAATGCTGACGGTGCCCGATCGCACTACGACAACACCCGAGGACTGGTCATCATCGCCCGTGACGCCGCCGGGAACGCCGTCAAACCCGTGACGTTGGGCGATGATGCCAACCGTCCGTACCAGCCATACAGCCGGCGAGCGGATCTGGTGAAGATGCTGCGGGATCACCACTACAACACCCAGAACCTCATTGCCTGGTGCGTCAAGATGATGGCGTTGGAAGACCAGTACACGCAGCTGGACGTTCCGAAATTCCCGAAGTCTCGACGTGAGCGGGCCTTGATGCGGCGTGAGCAGATTGCCGCAGAATGGCGGGCGTGCAGCGAGCAAAAGCGGCTCTGGGCAGATAAGTACGAACGGCCGATCGATCTCGGGATCTACCCCCGTGCGGATCGCTACTCTCATCCCGACGTCATCGCGCGGATCGCATGCCTGGTCGAAGATACGCGCGCGCATTCAGTTACAGAGGCAATCAACCTCTATGAGGAAGAGCTGCGTCATGAGCGCATCCGTGCCGACGCACGTCGAGCACGTAGCGAGGCGCGGGCGAATGCTGCGCTGGTCTCGAATGCCATTTTCTTCCGGACCTGACCGAGAGCGCGGTCACGTTCCGGATTGGGTGGAAGTCACCGGGAGTATGTCGACAGCAGAATGTGGAAGGGGGTACGCGGCCGGTGAACGATCGGTGTGTGGCTGTGGCCGGCGATTGGCACGGCAGCACCTCCTGGGCTCGCCGAGCACTCGAACAGGTCGCGGGCCACGGTGTCCGTACCGTGTTGCACGTCGGCGACTTCGGTATCTGGTACGGCGTCCCCGGGCGGCACTTCCTCGACACCGTCACCGATATCTGCAGCGCACTGGACCTGACGATCTACATCACCCCAGGGAATCACGAACACTGGCCGACGATCCTGTCGTCGACACTGGAGGCCCGCGACGAGTTCGGTTCGGTGATGTGGATCCGGAACAGGATCGCGGTGTTGCCCCGGGGTCACCGTTTCCACCTCGGGGACCGCTCGTTCGTCTCGCTCGGCGGTGCCCCGTCGATCGACTTCCAGACCCGATTCCCCGGTATCGACTGGTGGCCGGACGAGATGATCACCCCCGAGGACATCGCTGCG
Organism: Rhodococcus sp. (in: high G+C Gram-positive bacteria); assembly: GCF_049299235.1. Lineage (GTDB taxonomy): Bacteria > Actinomycetota > Actinomycetes > Mycobacteriales > Mycobacteriaceae > Rhodococcus. The sequence goes on from NZ_JBAQXC010000218.1 coordinate 8,189, forward strand.
GTCGTGGCCGGTGGTCACGCGGACGTGATGCTCGCTCACGACGCGCCCGACACCCCGTGGCAGACCGGGAAGGTCGCGGCGATCTGCGCCTCGAACCCCGGCGGATGGCCCGCGCTGGCGCGCGGATACAGCGCAGTCGGCCGCACTCGGCTCAGCACAGCCTTCTTGGCGGTCCGACCGGAGGTGTACGTGCACGGGCACTACCACGTGGCCGACGACATCGATCTTGATCTCGGCGATCGGCGATGCCGCATGGTGTCGCTCGACTGCGAGTGGACCGCCGGGAACCTTGCCTATCTCGAACTGCCCGACTTGTCGGTGACGACCCGGCCGCCGGCCTGATAGGCACAGAGCCCAGCGGATGCGTGAACGACCGACGGTATCCGCGTTGCCGATACTCGACGACCAGGCAACGTCGATCCGACGTTCCGGCTACTCAGGCAGCGACCGTGGTCAGAAGACTGCGTCGGTACCGATCCAGATGTGCCGCCGTCGGTCGCCATGAAACCGATGTCGACGACGAGGGTCTCGGTGTCCGTTTGGCCGGGCCGGTACAGACGCTGCGGTGTACCGGCTCATACCGCCCTTTGTCCTGCGTCGGTCCGGCAGCCAACCCAGGGGTTTCGACGGAGCGCTGCTGTTGGCTCCGTTCAGCACGCGTCCCGCGTCTTCGGTTCCGGCACCGGCACATCCGCGATACGACGACAGTCCCGCATGTGTGTGACGACGAGGGCGGGAAGCATCGGTCTGTACCCAGATGCCGGTATCTCCACATCGGTGCGTGTCCGCCGCTGCCTCTGGTGTGGGACGCCACAGCTTGGCGTCCTCGCGGTATTTTCGAGACACACCGCGATCGCCCTGAGGAGCTGAACGCTGATGTTGATCATCACGACCGGGTTGCCTGGTGCCGGGAAAACCACCTTCGCTCGCGTGTGGGTGGCCGCCGATCCGGTTGCGCGGTGCCGCGTCAACCGCGACGACCTGCGCGGGATGCTGTTCGACGCGCACGGTCACCTCGGCACTGCGCGGGAGGCTGCGGTGACTGCGGTGGAACGATCTGCCGTCGTGAGCCTGCTCGCCCTCGGCAGGGATGTGATCGTCGATGCGACTCATCTGACCGATCACAGTCGTGCCGGGTGGGCCGAACTGGCTGCGGCGATGGGGCATGATTTCACCGTCCACCGCGTCGATACCCCTGTCGACGAGTGCATCCGGCGCGACGCCGCGCGGGCCGCGGGCGGTGGCCGTGGTGTCGGCGCCGAGGTCATCGCGATGCTTGATGCGCGCCGCGGTGTGTAGTCGGCGGCGACACTACGATTGCCGGACAGTCCTGACGTTCGTCGCGTCGTGAATGCGAGCCACTGTAGGAGACTGCGCGTGAACACCATCGGGTTGTTGCATCCCGGCAGTATGGGATCTGCGGTAGGAGCGCAGCTGCGTCGTCGCGGTCATACTGTGCTGTGGTGCCCGGATGGTCGTAGTGCGGCGTCTCGGCGCCGGGCCGAGGATGCCGGCCTCGAGGCTGTGTCGCTTCCCGACCTGGTTTCGCGTGCTGGTGTGGTGTTGTCGGTGTGTCCACCGGCTGCCGCTGAGGCGGTGGCGGTTCAGGTGGCGCAGTGTGGTGGGCAGCACTCCGATGCACTGTTCGTCGAGGCGAACGCTCTCGCTCCGGGGCGTGTGCACCGCATTGCCGGGCGGATCGCGCCGATGCCGGTTCTCGACGCTGCGGTCATCGGTTCTCCGCCGGCCGGTGGTAAGCAGCCGACGCTGTATCTGTCCGGTTCCGGGGTGCACTGTGCGTTGGTGTCCGAGCTGTTCGCAGGTACCGATGTGCGTACCCACGTGCTGGGTGAGGAGGTCGGGAAGGCGTCGGCGCTCAAGCTGGCGTATTCGAGTTTCCAGAAGGTCTCGCGTGTGTTGGCCGCTCTCGCGTACGGGGCGGCCGACACCTACGGGGTGGCCGATGAACTCGTTGTGCTCGCGGCGAAGCGTCATCGCAGCTATCTCACGGAGACCGACTACATCGGTACGACTGCCGATCGTGCGTGGCGGTGGCGTCCGGAGATCGACGACGCGGCTGTTCTGCTTGCCGATGCCGGGTTTCCGGATTCGCTCATGCTCGCTGCTGCGGAGACGCTCGGCCGGTGGGAGGGGTTGAAGGGTACTCGTCCCGACGTGGCAGATGCGCTGGATGCGTTGCGTGCTGCTGTGTCGGCGGCCGGCGATGAACACGACGATGGTTGATGTTCGAGGCGAATCGATGCCGGTGCGGGAGCTGTTCGTGGGGTGATGTGGGTCGCGGCGCGATGCGCGCGGCTGTTCGTCGGGCGGGTGCAGGGGCGGGTGGTGGTGCCGCGTCCCGTCGCCGCGGGGTCGCTCCGCGCACCGTGCCGCATCGTCCATATAGACCGATGGTGTTGGTACACACTCGGTTTCTGCTCGATCGGGGATCGAATGATCCAGATCGAGTCCCGAGACTGGTGTCGTGTCGGGTGGTTGTCGATGGATCAGGTGTTCCGGTTCGCCCCGGACGGGGCCGTCATGATCGGTGCGGGGCGCGGTGTCGGTTGGGGAACGGGTAGAACGGTGGCTGGTGTGGTTCGCCGTCCGGGACCGGGTCGATGTAGGCGTTGATCTCGTGTCTGCCGGCGCGGAGTGCCGCGGCGATGCGGTGGTGGCCGTCTGCGACCTCGAACCGGCCGGGCTGGTCCGCGCAGGCGCGGAGGAGGATCGGCTCGTCCGGTGTGTCGGATACGCGGCCGGAGGCGAGGACTGCTGCCATGTCGGTGGCCGGCGTCACGAGCGCGGACAGTGGCACGGTGACGATCGGGTGTTGTTCTGCCGGGATGTGCATGGTGGCGATTGTTGCCGACAGCATTCGGCGGGTCGTGAATTTCCCTTCCCCATTCGTCGGCACATTACAGCACTCTGCTGTATGGTTACGGCATCCCAGTTGATGCAACGAAGAGCTGACCACTCCGCGTTGCGCTATCCCGCAACGGAAGTCGCGGGGATAGGAGCGCACGATGCGCACGAACCTGCTGCCACTGCCCAGCCAGCTACACGCCAACGGCACGATCACCACACTCCCCGGAACACCCGCCACCACCCCGGCCCCCCGCGGCGACATGCCGAACCGGACCGCACCTGCACACCGACGCGCCCGCGCCGAACAGCAGCATGATCCCGCCGCCTTCGCCCGGGACACCCTGCTCGAAACGTTCGCGGTCGCACGAATCGGACAGAACCCGAACGGCAACCTCACCGCCCGCGTGGAAACGCTGGTCGACTCCGACATCGCCGCGCGCGCTGCGTTGACCGCACTCGCCGGCTATCCGACCGCGGCGAGCTACCTCGAGGCCCTCACCGAGCAGTCCCACGGCCCCGCACGCGTACACCTGCTGACGGTGTCCATGCTCGTCGCCTACGGCCGGGGCGACATGAGCGCCACCCGCACCGCGTTGGAGCTCGCCCGTACCGAAACCGGCCGTGGCACTCCCCCGCCGTTGCTGCGCATCCTCACCGCCGCGCTCGAGGCGATGGTGCCGCCGCAGCAGGTGCAGTTGCTCACCGGCTACGGCAGGGCCGTCCTCGAGTCGCGTTTCGGGATCGTCCTGTTCGATCCGGCAGCCGCCGCGAGCTGACACCGCCTGCCGTGGTGCGGTCACCCC
>NZ_JBAQXC010000219.1:0-8971 GCF_049299235.1 Rhodococcus sp. (in: high G+C Gram-positive bacteria)
GTGCTCCACCGGTGCCCGCCGACCCCTCGCCCTCGCGCACAACGGTCATCGTGCGCCGAGTATCCCGGATCAATCCCCGCCGGTCATCGTGTCCGTCCGGCTCATCGCGTCCGTCCGGTCAACGCGAAACCGAGACCTGCGACGAGAACCCAGACCGGACCCACGAAACCGGCCATGTACTGCAGCGGCGAGACCCCCAACAGCAGGGTGAGACCACCCAGCACCACGCTCGCCCAGCCCAGCCAGCGCGCGACCGCGCCGTGCCGCAGCGCCGCGACCGCGACCGCGAGTCCGCTGACTCCGGCGCCGACCCACAACCACGGAATGGTGCCCATCCAGTGCGATGCGACCACCGCGACTTCGGGGACCATCTGACCCGGTTCCCCGAGCCCGAACAGCAGCTCGGTGTCGAGGCCGGTCCCGAGCAGGGTGGCCGCCGACGTCAGGAGCAGTCCGAACGCCGCGACCACGGGCAGGATGCTGAACTCGGGCAATGCCATGCGGAGGCGACGTTGAAGGCCCGCCGCGAAAACCAGGAGCAGCACCGTCGTCGTCATCAAGGTCAGGTGCATGACGAGCATCGCCGTGCGTTGTTCCGCGAACTCGGCGGTGATGGCGACGGCATCACCCGCGGTGTCCACGTTGTACGCAGCACCCATCGCCATACTGGCCTGTATCCCGATCACCCCGGTCAGGCCCGCGACGGCACCGGCCCATGCCCACAGGGCTCCCACGACGGGCCGGGAACTGTCGGTGGTGTCGCCTTCCGTGACACTGTCGATACTCATGTCGGTCACCTTCCGCTCGGGCGCACGGTGCGCCCACCGGATGAACGGTGGTGCGCTCGCCGTCCCGGGCGCGAGGGACCACTGTCCCGACTCACCGGGACATCCGTCCCGTGAGTGATGTGCACCACTTTCGCGATCGCGACCACGCCTTCGACGTGCGAAAACACCGGAAATACTCGTCGACTGTTGAAGTCGTGGCGCTGTCCCGGGAACTTTTCGACGGGATCGCTGCTCCTATCCCCGACACACACCGAGACGACACACGGAAGCGACGCGAAAGCGGGGGCACGGGATGAACAGCAGGAACCTTTCCGATCTTGTTCGGCCAGGTCCGTGCGACAGGTACACCGTGGGGGGAGAACGGTGAACTGGGTCCTTGCCGTCGACGTCGGCACGTCGAACACATCTGCCGCGCACCGCATCGGACCGGATCGGGTCGAATCACTTCCGCTGACCCACACCAGCAATCTCATGTCGTCGTCCGTGTTCATCGACCGGGCGAACGCGATATCAACCGGTGACGTCGCCGTGAATCAGGCGTCCGTCGACCCCGCAGGTTTCGTCGTCGCGCCGAAGGCGCACGTGTCCGCCCGGTCGGTCCTGGTGCGCGGGCAAGATGTTCCGGTCTCCGCGATGATGGCTGCCGTGCTGCGCACCGTTTACGGACAATCACTGCAGCGGCACAACAACCAGCCACCCGCCGAGGTTGTACTCACACACCCCGAGGCATGGTCGGAGCGGGAACTGTCGGTTCTGCGGGAAGCCGCCTCGATCGCCGGTCTCGGCGGCAACGTGGCGCTGATCTCCGAACCCCGCGCGGCCGCGTTCTACTATTCGCGCCAGCATGACGCCAAGATCGTCAAGGGTTCCACGATCGCCGTGTTCGACTTCGGTGGCGGCACCCTCGACGTCGCGGTACTCACCGCAACGAACGAGTGGACGTTCGAGGTGTTGCGTGCGGGTGGCGACAACGCTCTCGGCGGTAAGAACCTCGACGCTACCGTCTCCCGATGGGTGGACGGGCACATCGCCGACGACGATCCCGACCTCGCCGCATGGCTGCGCCGACCGGAAGGACTCGACGCCCGCCGCAATCTCGACGACCAGATTCGGCGCGCCAAAGAGCTTCTCTCCCAAGCACCTTCTGCGACGATCCGGGTAGTCGGCAACGGCACCGACCGGACGTTCACGCTCACCCGCGACGAGTTCGAACAGCTGATCGAACCGCAGATCACCCGCGGGGTCCAACTCGCCGCCTCGGTTCTGCGCGACGCCGGTGTCGACAGCAGTAGACTCCAGGCGCTGTACCTGACCGGCGGTTCGTCCCGCATCCCGTACGTGCACCGCCGCCTGGCCGAACTCGGTCCGATCGCCACCCTCGACGACCCCAAAACCGTTGTCGCGAAAGGCGCAGCCGGTTTCGTCGCAGGTGGCCGCGACACCGCCCCCTCCGCGAACCTGGAGACCGTCGCGCCGGCACGTGACCACAGACCGCAGCACGCACATACCGCCGTCACCGGCCCCACGGCCCGGGACGCCGTCTCGGGAAGGAAGCGCACACCGCTGCTGATCGGCGCCGGAGTTCTCACGGCCGTCGCGGTCGCGGCGGGCGGTGTCTACGCCGTCACCCAGAACGGCGCCGGCGGACCCTCCACGGCATCGGCGAACACGGTCGACACGACGACCGTGCTCGCCGCCGAAGGCGGCCTCCCGCCCGCCACCTCGGACTCGTCGTACCTCAGCGAATCCACAGACGACGTCACCTCGATCCTGCCTGCCAAGTTGATCACCTCGTCCACGTCGTGCGAGAAGGGCGGGTTCAGCACGGAAAACGCCCTTCGCGTCGACTGCGACATCGACCCCAGCTCCTCCCTGGGCAAAGCCATCGGCCTGGGCGAACACGAATACGTGACGGTGTCCGCCTACCGTGACGACCAGTACGCCCGGTCGACCCTGATCCGCATGCGCGACCGGCCGATACCCGACTACATGTCGGTCCTGTCCGAGGACGGGAACCGCGTCATCGAGTACGAACCGTCGGATCCGTACACCTCGTTCTTCAACGGCATCGACAAATCCAAGGGCCTGGTGATCAGCTTCGCGGTCAAACCCGTCGACAAGGGACTGACATTGATGCGTGAGCTCGGTTTCCCCACGTCCTGAAGTTCCCCACGTCCTGAAGCAACTTCGCCGAACGCTCACACCACAGCCCGTCAACCGTCAACCGTCAACCGTCAAGGAGCTCCACCATCATGCGTACGACACGCATTCTCACCGCCGCCGCGGCAGCGGCCGCCCTCACCCTGGCCGGGTGCAGCAGCAATGTCGAGGGCACCGCAGTCGACAACTCGACCACGGCCGCGGATGCGGGCAATTCCGGCACAGACTCGCAGGCGGACTTCGACATCGAGACGCTCGACACCGGCGGATACAACACCGTCCCGAAGGACTTCGAAGCGGACGGTCAGCTCGCCGGAGACTTCGGGCCTGCCGTCGAAGGCCAGCGCATCGCAGAATTCGTGGTCGCCCCGTACACGATCGATCCGAAACTCGTGTCGGGTGGTGGCATGAACCAGGGCGTCGGCGTGGGTGGCCTGGCAAAGCTCGGTCTCATGAGCGACGCCGTCTCCGCCATCGCCGACAAGTACGAGATCATCAACACGTTCAGCGATTTCCAGGACTACGCCGACGATTCCCACGAACTCGGTATCGCCGTGGTCCGGGTCGCGGACAACGAATCGGCCGTCGCGATCGTCGACGAACTCTACGCATCCGAGCTCACCGCGGCAGACGAAGACGACCTGTTCGGCTCGGGTGCCAACACTCCGATCGAACTGCCCGGACTGCCTGCCACCCATGCCTCGACGTACAAGTGGGAAACCGGCACCGAATCCCTGTCGTCGTACACCGTCAGCGGCCCCCACATCATCTACACCTACGCGTCCACCAGTGCCGGCGATCCGGCATGGCTGAAGGACACCACCACACGCGCAGTGCAGAAGCAGGTTCCGCTGATCGACAGCTTCCCGTACACGCCGACCGCGGACATCCCGAACCTGATCGTCGACATGGACAAGGTTCTCGCCCGCGCCGTCGGCTACACCGAGAACGAAACCACACGCAATTCGGAGCTCGCGGTATACGGCGCACTGGGCTGGTTGCACTTCGACAGCGACCCGGCCGAGACCGCCGAACTCTTCGAACAGACCGGCACCGATCGCGTCGCCCTGGCCAACACCACCGTGTACCGCACGGCCAGCCCGGAAGGCGCCGAGGCGCTGCGTGACGCGTTCATCACCCAGTCCAAGCGGAACTCCACCGAACTCACCGAGGATGCGCAGGCCCCTCAGAACGTGCCCGGCACCGTCTGCCTGAGCGGTGACATCGCCGAAGGCCGGATGTCCACCTGCTACATGGTGTACGGCCCGTACCTTGCGCAGATCACCGGTTTCCGCGCCATCGGCAACACCGACCCCGATTCCGACACCATGCGCACTTTGCCGCAGCGAGTCGCGACTCAGTACGTCAAATTCGTCACAGCCGAGGAGATGGGACTCGGCGAAAACTGATACTCGTCCGCCAGGAGCGATTCACCCGTCGCTCCTGGCGATCCGACCTCCGGTCTACTTCCCGTCGATACGCTTGGCGCCGAGGATGTCTTCGAGCAGTTCGAGGGCAACATCTTCGGGGTCGCGGCGAGTCGACGGATCTCCCGGCGTTTTGGCCTCGGCGAACATCTCTTCGACATCTGCCTCGGTCATCGCAGGCGGGCTTTCCGGCGAAGCCTCGAATGCACGCTCCGAGCCCGGATCGTCCGGAAGATCCGGCGCCTCCGGCGGCGGAACATCGTCGAAGTTCGGGCCCGCCGGTGAAGCGGTCGAGCGGGCCGGAGTCGGACCACTCTGCTCGTCGGGGCGCTGCTGTGCAGGCGCGCGATTGGCCTGGCTCGGCCGCGAAAACCTCGGCTGCCCCGCCGGACGTGACTGTTGCTGCACCGGAGCGGCTTTCGTCGGCGCCGGAGCGGCAGAACCGTGTACACATGTCACTTCGAAATCGAAGCCGAACACTTCACGGAGCGCATCGGCAATGACAACAGCATTGCGTGGCTCGGCGAGACGCGTCACCAACGGCACCGAATCGTGGACCAGCACCACGCGCGTGCCGTCCACATCGCGAACCGACGCGCCGGACAACATGACCTCGACGGTCCTGCTACGGGCCCGCACCTTCGCCCGCACCTCGGACCACACCGCTCGAATACCCGGAGCATCCGGACCCGCCTGCTCAGGCTGCGGTGGGGAGACAGACTGCGGTGAGGCGACAGGCTCCGGTTCGAGTGCGGGTGCGGGTGCGGCAACGACAGGGTCCGACCGCACCGAAGAAATCGGTTCCGAATGCGGTACTTCCTGTTCGAAAACAGGCACCTCCTGTTCGACCGGGCGCGTGGGCACCACCGGGGCAGGCTCCGCCTGTGGTTCCGGCTGGGCAGGCTCCGCCTGTGGTTCCAGCTGGGCAGGCTCCGCCTGTGGTTCCGGCTGGGCAGGCTCCGCCTGTGGTTCCGGCGCAGACTGTTCCGCTGCACGCCGCTGTGACGGCCGCTGGAATCGTGACGCCGGTTCGTCGGGCGCGATCGGCACGGCCGCAGGGTCCGGCACCGGACGCGGCGCGGCGGCCGGGGCTGTAGCAGTGGCTGCGGCTGGAGTCGGAGCTGTGACCACCCCGCGCTCGAGGCGTTCGATTCGTTGCAGCACAGCAGTTTCCGAATCGGACGCCGACGGGAGCAGCATCCGCGCGCACATCACCTCGAGCAGCAGCCGGGGAGCGGTCGCACCACGCATCTCCCCGAGGCCTGCGTGCACGATCTCGGCAAAGCGCGTGAGCGTCGCCGGCCCGATCCGGTCGGCTTCGTCGCGCATCCGATCCAGGATGTCACCCGGCGCGTCGACAAGTCCGCGATCGGCGGCGTCGGGCACTGATCGAAGCAGGATCAGGTCGCGCAGACGCTCGAGCAGGTCCACCGCGAAACGTCGAGGATCGTGCCCCGCGTCCATCACCTTCTCGACTGTGCCGAACAGTGCCGCACCGTCGCCGACCGCGAGCGCGTCCACGGCTTCGTCGATGAGCGCCACATCGGTGACCCCGAGCAGCGCGAGCGCGCGCGGGTAGGTGACCCCCTCGGGTCCGGATCCGGCGAGCAACTGGTCCATCACCGACAGCGAGTCGCGGGGTGAGCCTCCGCCCGCGCGGATGACCAACGGATAGACGGCATCTTCGACCTGCACGTTCTCCTGTGAACAGATCTTCTCGAGCAGTCCGCGCATTGCGGTCGGAGCCAGCAGGCGGAACGGATAATGGTGGGTGCGCGAACGGATGGTCGGCAGCACCTTTTCCGGTTCTGTCGTCGCGAACACGAAGATCAGGTGTTCCGGCGGTTCCTCCACGATCTTGAGCAGAGCGTTGAAACCCTGCGTGGTGACCATGTGCGCCTCGTCGACGATGAAGATGCGATACCGGGACTCGGCCGGTGCATAGAACGCGCGGTCGCGAAGCTCGCGGGTGTCGTCGACACCACCGTGGCTGGCCGCGTCGAGTTCGATGACGTCGAGGTTGCCGCCTCCGCCGGGTCCGAGCGCGATACAGGACGAGCACACACCGCACGGTGTGGACGTCGGACCTTCCACACAGTTGAGGGAGCGCGCGAGGATGCGGGCGGACGAAGTCTTGCCGCACCCGCGCGGCCCCGAGAACAGGTACGCGTGATTGATTCGTCCCGTGTCGAGGGCGGTACTGAGGGGCTCGGTGACGTGCTCCTGCCCCACCACCTCGGCGAAGGTCGCGGGTCGATACTTCCGGTACAGGGCCACGCGCCGAGAGTACCGGCGCCCCCCGACACGAGGGTCGAGTGGTGGCCGGCGCGCTACCGGATCGGACCGGAGCGGACTGTGATCGAAGCGACACACTCACCATGCTTGCGTTAACGATATATCGCGTTCTATCTTGATTGTGTCGAACAACCAGAAAGGGCGTACATCATGCGCAACGAACGACACCCCGGCGGACAGCGCCGGCACCACACACCCGATGGCGAGATCCACCGCGGCCGACGTCGCGGCGACGGACCCCGACGCGGCGAACATCCCTTCGGCGACCCCCGCCCCCATCGCGGCGGCGCCCCGCACGTGGCGGCCGACGCCACCGCGGCCGGGCTCAACGCGGCGACGTCCGCGCCGCCACCCTGATCCTGCTGACCGAACAGCCGATGCACGGCTACCAGTTGATGCAGGCGATCACCGAACGCACCGGCGGTACCTGGCGTCCCAGCCCGGGTGCGATCTACCCGACCATCGCCCAACTCGAGGACGAAGGCCTCGTGCACGTCGAAGTGGACGGCGGTCGTAAACTCGCGTCCCTCACCGAAGCCGGTCGGCACTACCTCGAAGACCCGGCCACTGGCATCACCGACCCGTTCGCCGGATTCTCGGCATCGACCGGCACCCCGGACTTGCGAGCCGCGATCGGTGAGGTCCACAGCGCCGCGCGATCCGTCGCGGCCAGCGGGACCGACGCCCAGATCACTCAGGCCCATGCCATCCTGTCCGAGGCACGGCGGGCGCTGTATCTGATCCTCGCCGAAGGCCCGGATCCGCAACCGTCGAGCACCGAGTAGCCGGCAGTAACAGAGAACCGAACGCGGCGCTGAGCATTCCGTAACGCGTTCGCAACACCACCGCCCCCCAGCGGAAACCCTACGGTCGGATCGTCAAATTCCGGTGCATTGAGGTCCAGTGCCCGTGAGGAGATTCGCTCGTGCCCCCGACAATCGACGCCGGCGCTACCGCATGGCTGCTGGCGAGCACCGCCCTCGTCCTGCTGATGACCCCCGGCCTCGCCTTGTTCTACGGCGGAATGGTCCGATCCACCGGCGTCCTCAACATGATCATGATGAGCTTCGTCTCGATCCCCCTGGTGACGGTGACCTGGCTGATCGCCGGTTACAGCCTCACCTTCGACGACGATCTCGGTGGCGGCCTGCTCGGCGGATTCTCCCATCTCGCCATGAGCGGCATCACCCCGTCGACCACCCACGGCCAGATCCCCGAAATCCTGTTCGTCACTTTCCAATTGACCTTCGCGATACTCACCGCGGCCCTCGTCAGTGGCGCGATCGCCGACCGCGCGAAGTTCTCGGCATGGATGCTGTTCGTGCCCGTCTGGTCACTGATGGTGTACGTGCCGGTCGCGCACTGGGTCTGGGGACCGGACGGCTGGATCGCACGGCTCGGCGCACTGGACTACGCGGGCGGTTTGGTCGTCGAGATTGTTTCCGGCGCATCCGGTCTGGCACTCGCCTTGGTCCTCGGACCGCGGCTCGGATTCAAACTCGATTCGATGCGACCGCACAACCTGCCCCTGGTCCTGCTCGGCGTCGGCCTGCTGTGGTTCGGCTGGTTCGGATTCAACGCGGGGTCGGCACTGGCGGCGGACGGTAAAGCCGCCGCGATCTTCCTCAACACACTCGTCGCGGGCTGCACCGGCATGCTCGGCTGGCTGTTCGTCGAACAACGGCGGGACGGACATCCGACCACCTTCGGTGCGGCATCCGGTGTCGTCGCCGGCCTGGTGGCGATCACCCCGGCGTGCGGCACCGTCGGAGTGATGGGCGCGGTCGCCGTCGGTGCGGTCGCCGGCGTGGTCTGCTCGTACGCGGTGGGCTGGAAGTTCCGGCTCGGCTACGACGACTCGCTCGACGTCGTCGGAGTGCATCTGATGGGCGGCATCGTCGGCACCCTCCTCATCGGACTGCTCGCGACCGTGGTGATGACCGACGGCCCGACCGGCCTGTTCTACGGCGGTGGTCTCGCACAACTCGGTAGACAACTCCTCGCGGTCGTGGTGGTCGGACTCTACGCATTCGGTGTCACCTATTTGCTGGGCAAGCTGATCGACCGGTTCTTCGGGTTCCGTGTGGACAAGGAAACCGAGGCGTCGGGCATCGACCTCGGCCTGCACGCCGAATCCGCATACGAGCACGGCGTGGTCGGACACGGACCGATCGGTGGGGGCAGCCCTTCGCACTCACCGTTCTCTGGGCTGCCCCGCGACCTTCGCCAGGAAAAAGAGGACGAACAGCCTTAGCCGCATACCGATTCAGGCTGCGGACGAAACGCCGATCGCCCCACCGC
>NZ_JBAQXC010000220.1:0-23297 GCF_049299235.1 Rhodococcus sp. (in: high G+C Gram-positive bacteria)
GGACTGGGGGTTCCGGGAACGAGAGCTGTGCGTACAGACATGACGACCAGGATATGCCCGCGCGCGGGTGATGGCTGTCGAGGCATCACCCGCGCGGCGCGCTCGGTACTCGGTCAACCGGGTTCAGTACCCGATCAGCGCTGACGGAGCAGGAACCGCTGGACCTTGCCGCTGGGTGTCTTCGGCAGGTGCGGCACGAAATGCACCGTCCGCGGATAGGCGTGCGCGGCGAACTTCTTCTTCACCAACTGTTGCAGCTCGTCTTCGAGTTCGTCGGTGCCCTCGACACCCTCACGCAGGACGACGAACGCCTCGAGGACCTCCCCGCGCAACTCGTCGGGCATGCCGACGACCGCCGCCTCGACGACCTGTTCATGCAGCACGAGCACGCTTTCGACGTCGAACGGGCCGATCCGGTAGCCCGCCATGATGATCACGTCGTCGTCGCGGGACGAGAAGAAGTAGAAGCCGTTCTCGTCGACGCGTCCGGCGTCGCCGGTCAGGTACCAGCGACCGTCCTCACTGAAGCGTTCCCGTGTCTTCTGCGGTGCATCGACATAGCCGGTGAACCACAGCAGCGGGCTGGCGTGGGTGTCGATCGCGACGCGGCCGACCTCGTTCGGTTCGGCAACCTCGTCGCTGTCGTCCTTCAGTACCGCGACGGACCAGCCGGGCAGCGGCCGGCCCATCGACATCGGCGGTACGTCCTCGAGCAGGCCGTCGGCCCACGCGTTGACGACGAACATCCCGTGCTCGGTCTGCCCGTACTGGTCGTGGACGACGACACCGAATTTCTTCTCGGACCAGGTCAGCACGTCCGGGGTGAGGGGTTCACCCGCCGACGAGGCGCGCCGCAGCCGGATCTCCGGGCCTGCGTCGGGGGCGGCACGCAGGCTGCGATACACCGTCGGCGCGGCCGCGAAGTTGGTGACGCCGAACGTCTCCATCACCTGCCAGGTCAGCGCCGGCGAGAACCCGGCGTGCAGCAGGATGCTGCGTCGGCCGGCGGCCATCGGACCGAGCAGCGCGTAGTACAGCCCGTACGCCCATCCGGGGTCCGCGGCATTCCAGAAGACGTCGTCGGCGCGGACGTCCAGGCCGAATTCCATGTAGGCGTGGAACGAGGCGAGCGCCCGCACCGGCACCGGCACCCCCTTCGGTGTTCCCGTGGTGCCGGAGGTGAACAGTTGAACGAGCCCGCCTGCGCCACCGACGGCGACCGCGGCGCCCTGCGGATCGTCGCTCGAGTGGGCACCGACCAGGTCTGCGAAGTGCAGCCCGACCCCGGCCTCCCCGGCGTCGCCCGCAACGACGATCTGCCACGGCGCGTCGGCCGCGATGTCCTCGCCGGGCGCGAGTTTGCCGAGTTGGTCGGCGTCGGTGACGACGACCTTCGCGCCGCTGGCCTGCAACCGGAACGCGATGGCCGGCGGTGCGAACGCCGTGAACAGCGGCACGTGCACGGCGCCGCGACGCCAGATGCCGAGCAGGGCAACGACCAGGTCGGCGGATTTGCCCATCAGGGTCGCGACGTGGTCGCCCGGTTCGACACCGAGATCGTTCAGGGCGGCCGCGAAGCGCGTGGACTGTTCACGCAGATAGCCGTACGTCAGGTCGGTCGAGGTGAGGTCGGCGTCGACGACGGTGAATGCGACCGCGTCCGCGGGGTGTGCGTCGCACAACAGGTTCGCGGCGCACGCGTCCGCGGTGTCGTAGCGGTCCAGTAGTTCGCGGACACGAACATCGAAATCGGCGGCCATCGACCGTCCTCCTCATCGAGCGTTCACAGTTCGGTTTTCGCAGGCCGCGGCGCAGGCCGCGGGATGCGCACCACACCAGGGTTGCACCGTTCTCTATGATGCGAGTCACAACTCGTTCCCGATACCCCCGGAAAGGGGTGGGCCGTCGTGCCGGTGTCCGATCCTTCGTCGCTGCTCCGGCCACGCGACGGCGATGCTCTGCGCGGTGAACTGCGGCGCACCGCCGCCGACGCGCAGGTCTCGGTGGTGTTCGCCGGGGAGGTCCACGGCGGCCACATCCATCTGAGTGAGTTCCTCGGTACCCGCACGAACGGGCTCGACGGGGTGATCGTGCCGCCGAAGGCCGGGCTCGGCGGGCTTGTCGTCGATCGGGTCAAGCCGTTGACGGTCTCGGATTACGGACGGTCCTCGTCGATCACCCACCACTTCGACCGTCCGGTGCTCGGCGAGGGGCTGCGGTCGATCCTCGCGGTTCCGGTGCTCGTGCGGGGCGCCGCACGGGCTGTGCTGTACGGGGCGATTCGTGAGTGTGCGCCACTGGGTGATCGCGCGGTCGGCGCGTTCGTGCAGGCCGCACGGCGTCTCGCCGACGAGATCACGGTGCGCGACGAGGTCGACCGGCGACTGGCGATGCTCGCGCGGCTCGGCCCTACCGACCGTGATCCGCTGGCGACAGCGGAGGTCCGGGAGGTGCACGCGGAACTGCGCAGCCTCGCCCAGACGGTGATCGATGTCGGTTTGCGCCGCCAGTTGCGGTCGCTGTCGGATCGGCTCGTCGGCGCGTTCGGTGGTGTCCCGGCTCCGGAGGCCGCGATCGTGCTCTCGCCGCGCGAGACCGATGTGCTCTCGCATGTGGCGCTGGGCTGCACCAACGTCGAGATCGCGCAGCGTCTGTCGGTGACATCGGAGACGGTGAAAAGCTATCTGCGCAGTGCGATGAGCAAACTCGACGTGCACACCCGGCACGAGGCGGTGGTCGTGGCACGGCGACTGTCGCTGTTGCCCTGACTCCTGTTCTTTCCGCTGTCAATAGCCGTCCGGCAGGGCCTCGAACATGTCGCGGGTG
Source organism: Rhodococcus sp. (in: high G+C Gram-positive bacteria) (assembly GCF_049299235.1). Lineage (GTDB taxonomy): Bacteria > Actinomycetota > Actinomycetes > Mycobacteriales > Mycobacteriaceae > Rhodococcus. The sequence continues at coordinate 2,827 of NZ_JBAQXC010000220.1, forward strand.
ACGGAGACGGCGTTGTCGGAGCTGCCGCCGCGAACGACCAGCGTGGCGAACGCGAGGTCGCCGCGATAGCCGACGAACCACGCGTGTGATCCGCCCTCGACCTCGGCCTCACCGGTCTTGCCGTACACCTCGCCCTGGTCTCGGATGCGGTCGGCGGTACCGCTGGTGATCACCAGCCGCATCATGCCGCGCAGTCCGTCGACCATCTCCTCGGTGATGGCCGGGCGATCGCCGTCGACGGTGGTTTCCCGGCCCTGGATCAGGTACGGGACGGGGGTGTGCCCGGCGGCGACGGTCGCCGCGGCGAGCGCCATCGCGAACGGGCTGACGACGACCCGACCCTGTCCGAACCCGTCCTCGGCACGTTGCACGATGTCCTCCGCGGGCGGTACCGACCCGGAGAACACCGGCAGTCCGACGAGCCCGTACTCGGGGCCGATACCGAACGCGGCGGCCGCGTTCGTGAGCGCGTCGGCGGGCATCTCGGACGCCAGCTTCGCGAACGACGTGTTGCACGAGCGGGCGAACGCCGTCGCCATCGGGACGACACCGAGCGCGAATTCGTTGTAGTTGGGGACGCTGCGTTCACCGATGGTGATCCGGCCCGGGCACGGCACCATCGTGTCGGGGGTCGCAAGACCGGTGGCGATCGCCGCACCCGAGGTGATGATCTTGAATGTGGAGCCGGGTGGGTAGTGGCCCGCGATCGCGACCGGACCGTCCCGGTCCGCGGCCTTGTTCTGAGCGACCGCCAGGACCGCGCCGGTGGACGCCTCGATCACCACCGTCATGGCCTGTTCGACGCGAGCATCGACCGCAGCCTGCGCCGCCAACTGGATGGGCCGGTCCAGGCTGATCGAGAACGAGGGCGCCGGCCGCGGCGCCGTCTCGGTGAGGACCCCGACGTCTCCCCCGTACTGATTCATCGCGACGACACTCCAGCCGGACACACCGTCGACCTCGTCGATGACGGTCTTCTTGATCTGACCGAGCAGATCCGGCGCGAAATTCCGGTCGGTGGCCACGAGATCCGCCTGCTCGGTGACCAGCACGCCGGGGATCGCACCGAGCGCGTCGGACACGGTCACGTAGTCGTCCTCGACCAGCCGGACGACTGCGGACGCGCCGCTCGCCGCCGTCGCAGATTCGGCGATCGACTGGGCCGTGAGGGTGCTGTCGAACCCGGACAGGGCAGCCGACAGGGCATGGGCCGCGCCGAGCACATCGCGGCTCGCGGACGCATCGAACGCGACGGAGTACACGGTCCCCGGGACGAGCACGTCCCCGCCGGAGTGCTCGTTGACGCGGGCCCGCGGCGCGGCCTTGGTGCGCAATTGCATCGTCTGGCGGTCGCCGAGCTGCGGGTGCAGGTTCGAGCGGGTCCACCGCACGATCCAGTCTTCACCGCTGCGTCCCATCTGCATCGACCCGGTATACGGCCAGATTCGGTCCTTGGGCAGATGCCACTCGTAGGAGTAGGTGACCGTCGCGGTGTCGCCGCGGATCTGCACGCCGGCCGTGCCTGCGGTCAGCGACTCGGCCTGCACGCCGTCCCAGGTCTCGGCGAGGGCGGCCTCGGCCTCGTCGGGTCGGTCCGTGTGGCCGGCGGCCGCCGCGAAGTCCTGTTCGGAGAACGCGGTGAGGAACGCCAGCGCAGCAGCTTCGGGGCCTGCAGGTTTCGGTGTGCACGCCACGACTCCGCCGAGTACCGCAACCATGACAACCGCCGCCGCCACGGTCCGGACGAGGACATGGCGGCGGGCAGCCGGGAACGACGCGGGTACCGATCTGGCTTTCATCGCCCGTCATCGTAGGAGCCCGAGGCCCGAACATCGGGGAGGCGCAACGAACGTGGTGGCCGTCGCCCCGCCCGGCCGGAGGGTGCCCAGTTCAGTCGAGCAGAACGGTGGAGAACGTGGCGACCTGCCGGAATCCGATGCGCGCGTACGCGGCGCGGGCCCGCTCGTTGAAGCTGTTGACGTACAGGCTCGGCAGCCGTCCCGTCGCCGCGACCGCAACCGCGACTGCCGCGGTGCCCGCCGATCCGAGTCCCGCGTCGCGCATGGCCGGGCTCACCCAGACGCCCTGGATCTGTCCGACCGTCGACGACTGCGAACCCACCTCGGCCTTGAAGACCACTTCGCCGTTCTCGAACCGGGCCCAGGCACGTCCGGTCGCGATGAGGCCCGCGACGCGGCGCCGGTAGCTGGCTCCCGAGTCCCCGGCACGCGGGTCGATGCCGACTTCCTCGATGAACATGGCGACGGCGGCGGGAAGATAGGCGTCGAGTTCCTCGGGCCGGACACGCCGCACCAACGGGTCGGGTGCAACGAGCGGCTCCCGATCCAGGACGAGCAGGGGTTGTTCGGCGCGGACCTCCCGGGCCGGCCCCCACGTCGATTCGAGCAGTTCCCACATGGGCATCGCCAATTCGGCTCGACCGACGACCGACGAGCACAGCCGTGGGCCGCGAGCGGCACGTTCGGCGAATGCCTGCACGTCGTCGGGGGCGCCGAGCAGCGGAATCAGGTTGGCTCCGGAGAAACACAGCGACGTCTCGGGGCCGCCACGGCTCCACATCTCGCCGCCGACGGATCGACCGGCGATGCCGTACTCCTCGACGCGTCCGGTGACCATGCACGACGCCACCGGGTCGCGGGCGAGGACCCGCAAGACCGCGGCGGTGTCCCGTCCGCCGAGCGACCGGACCCCCAGAAGCTTGAGCACGTGCCCACCACCTGTCGACTGCCGATACCGACCAGATTGCCACGAGCCGCAGCCTTACGGAAACCTACTCCCGAATGACGGGCACCGCACCGGTCACCGGCGTTCACCCCACCGACACGGTGGGTGCGCCGGAGCCGGCGTCCCCTTCCATCTCCTCGGCGATGCGCAGCGCTTCCTCGATGAGCGTTTCGACGATCTGCGCCTCCGGAACGGTCTTGATGACCTGCCCCTTGACGAAGATCTGGCCCTTGCCGTTGCCCGAGGCGACACCGAGATCGGCTTCCCGCGCTTCACCCGGGCCGTTGACGACGCACCCCATCACCGCGACACGCAACGGCACTTCCATGCCCTCGAGGCCCGCCGAGACCTCGTTGGCGAGGGTGTAGACATCGACCTGGGCGCGACCACACGACGGGCACGAGACGATCTCGAGTTTGCGGGGACGCAGATTCAGCGACTGCAGGATCTGGGCGCCGACCTTGATCTCCTCGGCGGGCGGCGCGGACAGCGACACCCGGATGGTGTCACCGATCCCTTCCGACAGCAGCGCACCGAAAGCCACCGCCGACTTGATCGTGCCCTGGAACGCCGGCCCGGCCTCGGTCACGCCGAGATGCAACGGATAGTCGCATTGCGCCGCGAGTTGCCGGTACGCCTCGACCATCACGACGGGGTCGTTGTGTTTGACGGAGATCTTGATGTCGCCGAAGCCGTGTTCCTCGAACAGGCCCGCCTCCCACAACGCGGATTCGACGAGCGCTTCGGGCGTGGCCTTGCCGTACTTCTGCATCAACCGCGGATCGAGCGAACCCGCGTTCACGCCGATACGAATCGGAATGCCGGCATCACCGGCGGCTTTGGCGACCTCCTTGACGCGGCCGTCGAACTCCTTGATGTTTCCGGGATTGACGCGCACGGCGGCGCACCCGGCGTCGATGGCGGCGAAAATGTAGCGCGGCTGGAAATGGATGTCCGCGATCACCGGGATCTTGCTCTTCTTCGCGATGGTCGTGAGCGCGTCGGCATCCTCCTGCCGCGGGCAGGCGACCCGGACGATGTCGCAGCCGGAGGCGGTGAGTTCGGCGATCTGCTGGAGGGTCGCGTTGATGTCGTGCGTCTTGGTGGTGCACATCGACTGCACCGACACCGGATGGTCGCTACCGACACCGACGCCGCCGACCATCAACTGGCGGGTCTTGCGGCGCGGCGCGAGCACTGCGGGAACTTCGGGCATGCCCAAACCGATGGGGCTGGTCACGTTTCGCCTTCTTTCGTTGCTCCTGCCGATTCTAGCGGCGCAGGTCAGAGCAGCTTGATGGGGTTGACGATGTCCGCGGTCAACGTCAGCAGCATGTATGCGCCACCGACGACCACGGCCACGTAGGTGATGGGGAGCAGTTTCATGTAGTCCACGGGCGGTCCGTCGACGAGGCCGCGCAGATTGCGAACCCAGTTGCGGATGCGTTCGTAGATCGCGACGGCCATGTGCCCGCCGTCGAGGGGCAGCAGCGGCAACAGGTTGAATGCGCCGAGGAAGAAGTTCAGTTGGGCGAGCAGCAACACGAAGGACCGCCAGATTCCTGCCTCGGCGAACTGACCACCGATGACGCTGGCACCGACGACACTGACGGGGGTGTCGATGGCGCGTTCCCCGCCGGTCACCGCGGTCCACAGGTCGGACACCTTCGACGGCAACTGCACGAGCGCCTCCGCGGTGCGCGCGACGATGAATCCGGTGAACTCGAAGGTCGCGGGGACCGCCGACAACGGCGTGTACTCGAGATCACGGGGCTCCCCACCGACGCCGATCGCGCCGACCTCCCGCGACACAGGCTTCGCGTCGGGGTCGTTGCTCTGGTAGACCCAGCGCTGCACCTGCTGAATCGCCACCGGGAACGTGAGGGTCTGCTCGCCACGTTCGACGGTGAAGTCGACCGTTCCGGACAACGGTTGGGTGGCCTGGACCAGTTGACCGAAGGTCTCGACCGGGGTGTCGCCGACCGCGACGACGACGTCGCCCGGTTCGATTCCGGCAGCCTCGGCCGGTCCGACACCGTCGCATGCGGCGGGCTCGTAACCGCCCTCCTCACCTGCCTGCGTCGGAGCGGCGCATCCGACGGTGCCGACCACGGCACGAGTCTCGGTGTTCGGCAGGCTGGACGTGACGGCGAGGGCATAGATCAGCACGATGCCGATCAGGAAGTTCATGGCGATGCCGCCGGACATGACGACCAGGCGTTTCCAGGTCTTCTGCTTGTACATCGCGCGGTCGTACTCGTCGGGTTCGAGTTCGTCGAGTGCGGTCATCCCGGCGATGTCGCAGAATCCGCCTGCGGGCAGCGCCTTGAGTCCGTACTCGGTTTCGCCGCGCCGGAACGAGAAGATCCGGGGGCCGAAGCCGATGTAGAACCGCCGCACCTTCATGCCGAGCTTCTGCGCGGTCCACATGTGGCCGGCCTCGTGCAACGCGACGGAGGCGGTGATGCCGAGGGCGAAGATCACCACGCCCAGCACGAACATCATCGGTAACGCTCCTCCTGTTTCACGAGCACGCGGGCTCGGTCCCGAGCCCACCCGTCGGCGGCGAGCACGTCGTCCACGGTAGCGGGTTCCGCCGACCACTCGTGTGCGTCGTCGAGTACATCCGCGACCGTGCGGACGATGCCGGGGAACGGCAAGGCACCCGCCAGGAACGCCTCGGCGGCGATCTCGTTGGCCGCGTTGTACACCGCGGTGAGGCTGCCGCCCCCTCTCCCCGCGGCGCGGGCCAGGTCGACGGCGGGGAACACCGTGTTGTCGACGGGCGCGAACTCCCACGTCGACGCGGTCGCGAAATCGAGAGCCGGGGCAGCGCCGGGAACCCGATCCGGCCACGCCAGTGCCAGTGCGATCGGCAGTTTCATCGACGGCGGCGACGCCTGCGCGAGCGTCGAACCGTCGGTGAACGTCACCATCGAATGCACGATCGACTGGGGGTGGACGGTGACGTCGATACGGTCGTAGTCGATGCCGAACAGCAGGTGGGTTTCGATGAGTTCGAGCCCCTTGTTGACGAGGGTCGCCGAGTTGAGGGTATTCATCGGGCCCATCGACCAGGTTGGATGCGCACCGGCCTGCTCGGGGGTGACGCCGTGGAGCTGCTCGGAGCTCCAGCCGCGGAACGGGCCACCCGACGCGGTGAGCACCAGCCGGTCGACCTCGCCGGCGGCGCCGCCACGCAGGCACTGCGCCAACGCCGAATGCTCCGAATCGACGGGCACAATCTGGCCGGGGGCGGCCGCAGACATGACGAGCGCACCACCTGCGACCAGGGATTCCTTGTTGGCGAGCGCGAGCCGCGCGCCCGTCGCGAGGGCCGCAAGGGTCGGTTCGAGGCCGAGCGAACCGACCAGCGCATTGAGGACGACGTCCGCCTCGGTCTCGCGCACCAACTCGGTGACCGCAGCCCGTCCGCTGCGGACCTTCACGCCGCCGTGCGGCAGGTCCAGCCGAGCCGCGGCGTCCGGGTTCGCGACCGCGACGTCGGTGACACCGGTCGCGCGGATCTGGTCGGCGAGCAACGCGAGGTTGCCGCCGCCGGCGGCCAGGCCGACGACCTCGAACTTGTCGGGGTTGGCGTCGATGACCTCGAGCGCCTGGGTCCCGATCGATCCGGTACTGCCGAGCAACAGGACGCGGGTACGGGAGTGAGATTCTGTGTCCACCACGCGACTATTGTTCCTGATGCACCTGAGGTGTTCCTGAATCGGCTGGGGACAGCCGGCGACGCGCGGGCGTCGCCCCCGCTTCGTACGACAGGCGGTCGTATGCCACGATTAGCCCAACAGCGCGATCTTTCGAGCAGGAGGAACTCCCGTGGCCGGTACCGAGTTGAAGACCACTCATGTCGACACGGCCGAGGTGCCGTCGGCGGAGTGGGGATGGAGCGGCGAAGCTCCCAAGTTCTTCCGCATCATGGCCATCATCAGCGCGGTCTTCCTGCTGCTGATGATCATCGGCAACCACCACGGTCGTGTCGAAGACTGGTTCCTGGTCGGATTCGCCGCACTACTCGTGCTCGTCGTCGTGGTCGACGCGATCAAGCGCCGTCGTCCACGGTAGTCACACACGGTTTTCGGCAGGGCCTGCCCGGCACGTTCCGGGCAGGCCCTGCCATATCTCGGGAGGCCCTGCCGTCGTTCGCCCACCTCGAGCGAAAGGCACATTCGGCTCCTACAATCGACCGAGCGTGCCTTTCGCTCGTATTGCAGAGGTGGACCTTCAGTCGATGAGTCCGCGCTCACGGGCAGCCGCGACCGCAGCTGTGCGACTGCTAACCCCCAGCTTCGAGAAGACATGCACCAGGTGCGATTTCACGGTCGCCTCGGTAACGAACAACTCCTTCGCCACGGCGCGGTTCGACAAACCCTGCGCGACGAGGGCGACGATCTCCGTCTCACGGACGCTGAGTTCCACGCGAGGCGTACGGATTCGGCGGTACAGACGCTGCGCCACATCCGGGTCGATCACCGTTTCGCCGCGATCCGCCGCCCACACCGCATCCACGAGCACCTGCGGATCACTGTCCTTGAGCAGGTAGCCGGACGCCCCCGCCTCGACGGCACGCAGGATGTCACTGTCGGTGTCGTAGGTGGTGAGCACGACGACGCGGGGCGCGTCGGCCCGCGCGACGATCGCCGCGGTGGCGGTCGCGCCGTCCATGCCCTCCCCGAGCCGCAGGTCCATCAACACCACATCGGGACGCTCCGACGCGACCAACTCGAGCGCCTGCTCGCCCGATGCCGCCTCACCGACCACATCGAGCCCGTCGTGCGACGACAGCAACGCCCGCAGGCCGGCCCGCACCACCGGATGGTCGTCGACCAGCAGGATCTTCAGTGTCATGACGGAACCGGAAGCGTTGCAGCCAAGGCTGTTCCGTCACCCGGAGCGGACTCGACGACCAGCGTGCCGCCGAGCGACTCCAACCGGTCGCGCATCGCACGCAGACCGTACGATTCCGGCCCGACCTCGACATCCGGGTCGAAACCGACGCCGTCGTCGACCACGTCGAGTCGTACCTCGTCCGGGGTGTACGCGAGGGTGACCCGCACATGCTCGGCGTTCGCATGCGACCGCACGTTCGCGAGCGCGCTCTGCGCGACCCGCAGCAACGCGACATCGAACTCCATCGGCAGATCCACGGCGTCACCGTCGACGACGAGTGCGGCAGCGACACCGATGTGCTCGTGCAACTGGGACACCACCCGGCCGAGCGCCGATCCGAGGGAGGCATCCTCCAGTGCCGACGGGGTCAGTGCCCCGACGACCCGCCGCGCCTCGACAAGGTTGTCCTGCGCGGTGGCGGCGATGCGGGTGAGCACTCCCACCGGATCGGGATCGCGCTGTCCGGCCCTGGCGAGCAACAGGATCGACGAGAAACCCTGCGCGAGAGTGTCGTGGATGTCGCGGGCCAACCGGGCGCGTTCGGCCACGGCACCCGCCTCGCGTTGCAACGCCGCGAGTTCGTCCTGGGCCCCGAGCAGGTCGCGGTGGGATCGGGCCAGTTCGTCGTACAGTCGACTGCGTTGCTGGGCGTCGTGCGTCAACTGCTGATACACCAACGCCATCCCGGCGGCGGCGGCGGCACCGAAGACGGGTCCGACGATCGACGCCACGGTATTGCCCTCACCGTGCCACAGCGCTGCCATCACGGCCACCGCGGTGATCCCCACCGTCGACACGAGCGCCGCCGCGGTCGGGAGGAGGTGGAAGCACAGGAAGAACAGCGGGAACGCCACCCACACGTAACTCCCGCTGAACGCGGCGAGCCCGAGCCAGCCGGCCACCAGGATCGCGAACCACACTCTGCCGTAGCCCGCGCGGCCCGTGTCCGCCGATGTCCGCGCAAACCGGATCCCGGCGAGGTACCACCCGAGTACGAGCACCGCGAGCACCAGCGAGGGCACGGGCTGCGGGTCGTCGACGATGCTGCGTCCGGCCCCGACCGCGAGCAGCAGAACGAACAGTGCGTGCGCGCCGAACATCATGACACGCAGTACGGAGGCCGGACTGCGGTCGGCGAACGCCGACGTCGAACCTCGCTCGCGGTGTGCTGGGAGTTGCATTTCGTCCACGCTAACACCGTCGACGGGTTCCGGCCTGCCGCGATCACCGGAATCAAACTTTCGATTGACCGGGAAGCCCAACCGTCGTGCGATGCGTCGACCCCCTGTCCGGGACGAGGCTGGACACCATGTTCCTCGGTATACGTGACCTGGTGTTCGCCAAGGGCCGCTTCGCATTGACGATCGTGGTCCTGTTCCTTCTCACCCTGATGGTGGTGATGCTGTCGGGGCTGACCGCGGGGCTGGGAAACCAGTCGATCGCCGCGGTGCAGCGCATCGGCGCGGACCACTTCGCGTTCAGCGCCCCCGCGGGCGACCAGAAAGTGTCGTTCAGCGACTCCAGGGTCGGCGACACGCAACGCGACAGCCTGGCCGCGCAACCCGGCGTCGACGAGGCCGTGATCCTCGGTGTGGCGCCGACCCGGCTGTCCGTCGACGGCCGTGACGTCGGGGCCAGCGCGTTCGGGGTCGACGGCTCGTCGTTCGTCGCACCGGTGCCACTCACCTCGGGGAAGGTCGCCGTCGACCGCACCCTCGCCGAGGACAACAACTGGGCCGTCGGGCAGCAGGTCGACGCCGGCGGCCGGACATTCACGGTGGCGGCACTCGTCGACGATTCGTTCTACAGCCACCAGCCGGTGGTCTGGTTCGACCGATCCGACTGGACCGCACTGCCGACGTCGGGAGGCAGTGAGGGCAGCGTCGTCGCCTTGCGCACATCCGCCGGTTTCGATGCTGCGGCCACGTCCGCGTCGACCGGCACCGCCGTCACCGATGTCTCCGGCGCGCTGAACGCGATCGGGGGCTACAGCTCCGAGCGCGGTTCCCTACTGATGATGCAGGGCATGCTGCTGGCGGTCAGCGCGCTCGTGGTCGGTGCGTTCTTCACCGTGTGGACCATCCAGCGCAGCCAGGACCTGGCGGTCCTCAAGGCTATCGGCGCGTCGTCCGGATATCTGCTGCGCGACGCTCTCGGCCAAGGACTGATCGTGCTCGTCGCCGGTGCAGGTCTCGGCACGCTCGCCGCGATGGGCTTGGGGGCCCTCGCCGCGCAGGTCGTCCCGTTCACGTTGACGGTCGCCGGCACCCTCGTCCCGTTCGTCGCGCTCGTGGTCCTCGGCATGGTCGGCGCGACCGCAGCCGTGACCCGCGTCGCCACCATCGACCCCCTCGCCGCGCTCGGCGCGGCCCGCTGACACCGCCGCGCTCGGCGCGGCCCGCTGACACCGACATCCGAGTGAAGGAGACATCCATGAGCATCACCCTGCGTGACACCGTCCTGACCTACCCCGACGGCGACGGCGTACTCCACGCTCTCGACCACGTGAACTTCGCGGTCGGTCGCGGCGAACTGGTCGCGGTCACCGGCCCGTCCGGCTCCGGCAAGTCCAGCCTGCTGGCGGTGGCCGGGCTGCTGACCGCCCCGGACTCCGGGATCGTGATGGTCGACGATGTCGACACGATCGGGTTGAGTCGCGCGCAGCGCACCGCGTTTCGGCGTGAGCACCTCGGTTTCGTGTTCCAGCAGTCGAATCTGCTCGCGTCGCTCACCGCCACCGAACAACTGCTGATGACGACGCACCTGCGTGGTCGTCGGGTCCGTGACCAGCGCGGCCGGGCGCGGGATCTACTGACCTCGCTCGGGCTGGACGGGCATCTCGACAAGCGTCCCCACCAATTGTCCGGTGGGCAGCGGCAGCGCGTCGCGATCGCCCGCAGCCTGATGAACGACCCGTCGGTGCTGCTGGTCGACGAGCCGACGTCCGCGCTCGACGAAGCCCGCAGCCGGGAAATCGTCGGACTGCTGGCCTCGCTCGCCCACGAGCGGGACGTCGCGATCGTGATGGTCACCCACGATCTCGCCCAACTCGACCTTGTCGACAAGCAGTACGAAATGCACAGTGGGGTGCTGACCCGCCGCGCCGCCCGCGTTGCGGCATGACTCCCGCCTGATCCCAGCCGCTTTCGAGCGAATGTATCCCTCGGTCTATTGGATGAGACGAGGGATACATCCGCTCGCAACATCAGGGTGGCACGATCGACAAGCCTTCCGTGGCAGCGAAGAAGGCGTCGTCCACTCAGGAGCGTGACCCGACCGCCGGAGATCCCTCAGGCAAGGAGCGCACTACCGGCGATTCTTCAGAGCACCGCCCGCACGCGCAGTCGGTCGACGGCGGCGACGATCGACTCGCCGTCCTCGACCGGCAGCAGCGGGAGCCGGACGTTCGGCGTGGCGATCCGGCCGTACGCGTGCAGCACCGCCTTGATCCCGACAGGATTGGGCGGTCCCATCAGTGCGGCCGCCGGGCCGACGAGCCGATTGCCCAACTCTCGCGCCTGTTCGACCTGCCCCACCTGCCAGAGCCGGAACAGTTCGACGAATTCGGCCGTACACACGTTCGCGGTCGCCGCGATCGCTCCCGACGCCCCCATCGCGAGCAGCGGCGAGATCAGCGTGTCCTCCCCCGCGAGCACCGAGAACCCGTCTGCGCACTCCGTGACCACGCGCGCGGTATCGGTGTCGATCGCGCCGACGGCCTGCTTGATTCCGACGATTCGCGGATGCTCGGACAGACGGACGATCGCGTCCCATCCCAGTCGTTGCCCGGTGCGGTACGGAACGTTGTACAGCACGAGCGGCGCGGGACTGCGCTCGGCGAGGTACTCGAAGTGCGCGACGACGCCCGCTTCGGACGGACGCGTGTAGTACGGAACCACCACGAGCGCCGCGGTGACACCGCCTCCGGCACCCAGGACACCGCCTCCGGCACCCAGGACACCGCCTCCGGCGCCCAGGTATTCGCCTCCGGCGCCCAGGGCTTCGAGGGCGCGTCCGGTACCGACGGTGTCGTTCGTTCCGGTACCGACGATCAGGGGAACGTTGCGGTCGCGGCACACCACGGCGCAGATCCGCACGACATCGCGGCGCTCCCGCGGGGACAGCGCGGCAGCCTCGGCGGTGGTGCCCAGCGCGACGAGGCCGGCGGCACCGTCGTCGATCACGGTGTGCGCGAGTCGTTCCAGGTCCGCGCCGGAGACGTCGCCGGTGTCGGTGAACGGAGTGACAAGCGGGACAAGGATTCCCGAAGGACGAAAGGTCATGCCCCCTAGCCTCATCGCTCGAAGGCCGCAGGTCCAGTTACTGTTCGTGACGCACTACGTAAGCTGAACTGATGCTGGACCTCCGCAAGCTCCGCCTGCTGCGCGAACTCGCTCATCGCGGAACCATCGCAGCGGTCGCGGCGGCCCTGTCCTACTCGCCCTCAGCGGTATCCCAACAGCTGTCGGCGCTGGAACGTGAGGTCGGGCGGCCACTGCTGATCCGCACGGGACGTCGCGTACGCCTGACCGCGGCGGGGACGGTGCTCGTCGAGCACACCGAGGTGATTCTCGCCGATCTGGAACGCGCGCTGGCTGCGCTCGCGGCCAGTGAGACCGGACTGACCGGAACGGTTCGGCTCGGGGCGTTTCCGACCGCGCTGCGGACGATCGTGTTGCCCGCCCTGATCGAACTCGGCCGCGCCGAACCGGGTCTCGAGCCGACGGTCACGGAGGTCGACCCGGCGGACGTCCCGGACCTTCTCCGCGGAGATCACCTGGACATCGCGCTCGTACACGAATACGACAACGTGCCGTCGGCCGTGGGCGCCGGCATCGAGCTCGAACCCCTGCTCGACGAAGCGGTGTGCCTGGCCTCCCCGACCGCTCCGGGCGTGCCGGCCGAGGTCGTGATCGGCAGCCACGCCACCAGCCGATGGATTGTCGGCAATACCGGGACGCTGTGCCACACGATGGCGGTGCGCAGTTGCCTGAACCAGGGGTTCGAGCCGCGGGTGGCCCATCGCGTCGACGATTTCGCCACCGTGTTGCAACTGGTCGCCGCAGGTGCCGGCGTCGCGCTGGTGCCCCAACTCGGGTTGACCGACGTACCTGACGGCGTCGTGATCACCCCACTGCCGATCGGCCGCCGCACCCGGATCGCGTACCGGGCCGGCAGCGGATCGCAGCCGATTCTCGCTGCCGTGACCACCGAATTGCACCGGGCAGCGGAGGCATTCCGCAGCCCGGCTCCCCCACCGGCACAGCTCATGCTCACGGATCGGTCGTCCTCGATGCGCGGATCGCACACCGCCGGCGGTCGCCGCCGCGGCGGCGGCGAGTCTGGGAAGTAGTTCCTCCGACGAGCAGAGAGTGCGGACGTGTCCCAGGTCCGGAGACATTCACCGGCGAATCAGGCCGCCGAACTGTTGTCGACTCGGGTTCGTTCCGGCGAAGGGGAACTCGGCGAGCGCCTACCCGGCGAGACGACCCTTGCCCCGCAGTTCGGTGTCCGACGCTCCGCACCCCTTCGAGGTGACCCGAACCGACGGACGGTGGGCCGCACGCGCATGCCGGATTCCGCGAACGCCGGTTCCTGTCACAGGACATCCGTAAACCGTTTCACCGGAGCATATTTCGTGCTGAGAGCGCAAACCTCAACTGCACCAACAGATTTTTCGGACGGCACGGATCCGACTCCGATATTCGAGATCGGTGTCCGTTCTCGGACAAGCACATTCCGATCTCCACCACGCGTAAGCACTTTCGCCCGCTAACTATCGGGGACAACCGCGCTACGTCGGCGTACGATTTCGAGCAGACCTCCTTGCGATAGATGCCGTGGGGCAGGCCCGCTTCAAGTTCCCTGAAGATTGGGACATCCGGGGGAAACAGTTGCGCCGGGGGAACTTTCGTCACTCGGGAAGTGATCATCATGCCGGTTACCGAAGAATCCGTTGTCATCCCCCGCCCCCCATCGGAAGTGTGGGATTTCCTCTCCAAGGCACACAATTGGCCGTCCTGGGAAAATTCGATCCTCGAATGTGAACAGATCACCGACGGGGAACTCGGCGTGGGCACCCGCTGGCGCGGAGTCAACCGCCTCCTCGGCAAGAAAGTCGACTGGGTGACCGAGTTCACCGAGTGCGAACCGCAGAAGCTGATCTCGGGCAAGGCGGTGGACAGCAAGATCGGATTCGTCACCACATCGAGGCTCGACGAGGCCGACGGCGGAACCCGATTCACCTACCGCCTCGAGACCGAGAGCGGACTCGGAGGAATCTTCGGAAAACTGGCCGACCCCATCGTCGCTGCGGCATACGCGCGTGTGGTGCGCGCCAGCCTGGACAACCTCACCGACCTCCTCACCGCGGAAAGCTGACGCCCCGCCGAGGGCCGATCATCCTTCTGCGGCGAGCTGGCCACAGGCCGCGGCGATCTCCTGGCCTCGGGTGTCGCGCACGGTGCACGACACGCCCTGGGCCTGGACGCGGCGCACAAATTCGCGCTGGACGTCCTTGGGGCTGGCATCCCACTCGCTGCCCGGCGTCGGGTTCAGCGGGATCAGGTTGACGTGCACGAGCGGGCCGAGAGCCTTGTGCAGCTTCTTGCCGAGCATGTCGGCGCGCCACGGCTGGTCGTTGACGTCCCGGATCAGCGCGTACTCGATCGAGACCCGGCGGCCGGTCTTGTCCGCGTAGTAGCGGGCCGCGTCGAGTACCTCGGCGACCGACCAGCGGTTGTTGACCGGGACGAGTGTGTCGCGCAGTTCGTCGTCGGGGGTGTGCAGCGACACCGCGAGCGTGACGTGCAGGTCCTCGTCCGCGAGCCGACGGATCGCCGGGGCCAGCCCGACTGTCGACACGGTCACCGACCGCTGCGACAACCCGAGACCCTCGGGCGACGGGGAGGTGATGCGACGCACCGCGGCGACGACCCGCTTGTAGTTGGCGAGCGGCTCCCCCATCCCCATGAGCACCACATTGGACAGCCGACCCGGCCCCCCGGCGACGTCGCCGTCGCGCAGGGCCGCCGCGGCGGCCCGGACCTGGTCGACGATCTCTGCGGTGGACAGGTTGCGGTCGAGGCCGCCCTGACCGGTCGCGCAGAACGGGCAGGCCATGCCACATCCGGCCTGGCTGGAAATGCACAGCGTCGCCCGGTCCGGATAGCGCATGAGGACGCTTTCGAGCAGCGTGCCGTCGCCGGCCCGCCACAGTGTCTTGCGTGTTTCGCCGTCGTCGCACGCGATGTGCTTGACTGCCGTCAGCAGCGTCGGGAACAACGCCTCGCCGACTGTGTCGCGCATCGCGGCGGGCAGATCGGTCATCTTCTCCGGATCCGCTTCGAGGCGCCCGTAGTACTGGCGGGCGAGCTGGTCGGCGCGGAACGCGGGCAATCCGAGTTCGCGCACCGCCGCACGCCGCTGCTCGGAATCGAGGTCGGCGAGGTGCCGCGGGGGCATCCCACGCTTGGGTGCGTCGAAAACCAGGGGCAGGGAAGAAGCCATAATCACCGATTATCCCATGCTGCGAGCAGTCCCCCGGTGTGCGATCGGTTACGGGAATTGCGCCCGGTTCGCCCCGCGATGCCCGAAACCGCGGGACCATCGACGTATGTCCCCTCGGATCCGACCCGAACTCGCCCGGTCGTGGCTGCTCGTGCCCGGTCACGCACCGGACCGTTTCGGCGCTGCGGCGACCTCCCCGGCCGATGCGGTCGTGCTCGATCTCGAGGACGCCGTGCCCGCCGCAGGCAAACCGGCCGCGCGCGCCGGGGTCGTGGACTGGCTGCGCGGCGGCGGCAACGCCTGGGTGCGGATCAACGACGCCACCACCCCATACTGGGCCGACGACCTGGAGGCGCTGGCCGAGTTGTCCGGACTCGAGGGTGTGATGCTCGCGAAGACCGAGAGCGGCCATCAGGTCGACGCGACCGCCGGCCGGCTACCGGACGGCACCCACATCCTGATCCTGATCGAATCCGCGATGGGACTCGAAGCTGCCCCGGAGATCGCCCGCGCCGACGGCGCATTCCGGCTCGTGTTCGGCAGCGGCGACTTCCGCCGGGACACCGGCGTCGACGACTCGCCGCTCGCACTCGCATATCCACGCTCGCGGCTGGTGGTCGCGAGCCGCGCCGCGCGCCTGGCGGGACCGATCGACGGTCCGTCGCTCACCGACGACCCCACCGCGCTGAAGCAGGAAGCGGAGCTGACCCGGTCGATGGGGATGACCGGCAAACTGTGCATGACGCCGGAGCGAGCGTCCTACGCGAACGCGGCACTGAGTCCGAGCGTTGACGACGTGACCTGGGCGCGCGAGGTGATCGGCCGGCTCGGTGAGGACGGGAGCGGTGCGCGCGACGGCAGCGACCTCCCGAAGCTGGCGAAGGCGAAGAAGATCACCATGTTGGCGCAGGCATTCGGGGTCACGGTCGTTCGAGGTGGCGGGCATTCGTCGGGGAACGCGGATAGCGGTCGGTGATCCGCCCAGCCGAATGACAGCCGCGCGCGCCCTCACGCGCGCTGCTGTCCGTCCCGTCGGTGAGCGCATACCGCCTCCGCAGGGCTCACCTCACAACTCCAGGCCGCTCGGCTTCCGGCGGACGTGCAACCGGTACCGCACGGTCAGGGTCGTGCCGAACGTTTCGCGCACCGCCCGGTCGGCAATGCGCGGGGAGAACTCGATGCCGAGGACGCGTTCGAGGGTCGAGCGGTCCGGGAAGGACCATTCGGTGTCGATGCG
This sequence comes from Rhodococcus sp. (in: high G+C Gram-positive bacteria), assembly GCF_049299235.1. GTDB lineage: Bacteria > Actinomycetota > Actinomycetes > Mycobacteriales > Mycobacteriaceae > Rhodococcus. Next base: position 19,226 of record NZ_JBAQXC010000220.1, read on the forward strand.
TTGCAGGTCGAATCCCTGCGCGGCGAAGAACGACTCGACGGTGGGCGGATCGTAGTGCGGGAGGTCCTCGCGCATCCACCGGCCGTAGGGGTGGGCGGTCGCGTCGAGGTCCACGACGGCCAGGGCGCCGCCGGGTCGTAGGACCCGCAGCGCCTCGGCGATCCCTGCTCCGCAACCGGGCCCGAAGAAGTAGGCCGTGCGTGCGTGCACCAGATCGGCGCTGTCGTCGGGAAGCGGGAGATGCTCGGCGTCGCCGTGGAGGACGGTGACCGTTCCGGCATCGGCTGTGCGTCTGCGGGCGAGGTCGACGAGCGGCGTATGCGGTTCGACACCGGTGACCGTGCGCGCGTCCCGCGCGAACATCGGCAGGTGGAATCCGCTGCCGCAGCCGACGTCGACGACGTCGGCACCCGCCCAGCCGACGGACTCCCGCAGCGCCGTGTACACGGCGCTGCGGGTGTCCTGGGCACGGTTTTCTTCCTCGTAGACCGCGGGCCAGTGCCAAATGTTGGGGCTGGCGATCACGCTGTTCCCACTCACCGCGCGACCGGCCCGGCGACCTGCCACTAGACGAACGCCGCGAGGACCAGCCACGTGACGAAGGCGGACGGCAGGATCGAATCCAGCCGGTCCATGATGCCGCCGTGGCCCGGCAGCAGGGTGCCCATGTCTTTGATGCCGAGGTCGCGCTTGACCTGCGATTCGATGAGATCACCGGCGGTCGCGCACAGCACCAGCAGCAGACCGAGCAGGACGCCGACCCACCAGGCGCCGCCGAGCATCAACATCACGGAGAGCACACCGACGGCGACGCAGGCGATCGACGAACCGGCGAAGCCTTCCCACGACTTCTTCGGGCTGATCGCCGGGGCCATCGGATGCTTACCGAACAGCACCCCGGCCACGTAGCCCCCGATGTCGGACGCGACGCACACGAACATCAGGCACAGCACACGGAGCGGTCCCTGATCCTCGAACACCATCAGCGTGGCGAACGACGCGAGCAGCGGCAGCCACGCGGCCGTGAAGACGGTGACCGCCGTGTCGCGCAGATAGTTCTGTGGCTGCGCGTCGAGGCCACGCTCGAACAGCCGCCACAGCATAGCGACGATGACGGTGCCGGCGAATGCGGCGAGCACCCCGGTCGTGCCGTAGGGCCAGCCGAGCCAGATCATCGCCTGCCCGCCGAGCAGCAGCGGGATCCGCGGGACCCGAACGTCGGCTTCACGCAGTCGCTTGGTGACCTCCCATGTCGCGATCGCGATCGCGATCGCGACAACAGCGAGCCACGCCGTCGGCACGAACAGCAGGATGCCGATGACGAGCGCGCCGAGCGCGGCGCCCACGCCGATCGCGGCAGGCAGGTTGCGGCCGGCCTTGGACGCCTTCTCCGGTGCGGGTGTGTGCTCCGCGGCCGGAGCAGCGGGTGTGATCCCGGTGGTGTCACCGGAATCGAGTGGAAGCTGCGGGCCGGACGGCCCGTCGGCTCGGCCCACCGTCAGACCTCCATCAGTTCGGCTTCCTTGTGCTTGACGATTTCGTCGATCTGCGCGACGTACCTGGCAGTGGTCTTGTCGAGGTCCTTCTCCGCGCGGTTCACCTCGTCCTCGCCGGCTTCTCCGTCCTTCTGGATACGGTTCAGCTCGTCCATCGCCTTCCGGCGGATGTTGCGTACCGCGACCTTGGCATCCTCACCTTTGGCCTTGGCCTGCTTGACGAGTTCACGGCGGCGTTCCTCGGTGAGTTGCGGCACCGAAATGCGGATGATGTTGCCGTCGTTGGAGGGGTTCACGCCGAGATCCGAGTTGCGGATCGCCGTCTCGATCGCGTTGAGTTGCGACGCCTCGTACGGCTTGACGATCACCATGCGCGCCTCGGGCACGTTGATGCTGGCAATCTGGGTGACCGGCGTCGGCGAACCGTAATAGTCGACGACGATGCGGTTGAACATGCCGGGGTTCGCCCGGCCGGTACGGATGCCGCCGAGGTCGTCCTTGGCCACCGTGACGGCCTTCTCCATCTTCTCCTCGGCTTCGAAGAGGGCTTCATCGATCACGGCAGTTCCTCCATGTTCCGTTGTCCAATCATGACCGTACGAGTGTTCCGATCTTCTCACCGGCGACTGCTCGGGCGATATTGCCTTTGGTCAGCAGGTTGAAGACCATGATCGGCATGTCGTTGTCCATGCACAGGCTGAACGCGGTGGCGTCGGCGACCTTGAGGCCCTTCTCGATGACCTCGCGATGGGTGGTCTCGGTGTACATCGTCGCGTCGGCGTCGACCCGCGGGTCGGCGGAGTAGACGCCGTCGACGGCCTTGGCCATGAGCACGACCTCGGCGCCGATCTCGAGGGCGCGCTGCGCAGCGGTGGTGTCGGTGGAGAAGTACGGCATGCCCATGCCTGCGCCGAAGATCACGACGCGACCCTTCTCGAGGTGACGACGGGCACGCAGCGGAAGATACGGCTCGGCGACCTGCCCCATGGTGATCGCCGTCTGCACGCGGGTGTCGATCCCTTCCTTCTCCAGAAAGTCCTGCAGTGCAAGGGAATTCATCACAGTACCCAGCATGCCCATGTAGTCGGACCTGGCACGCTCGAGGCCACGCTGCTGCAGTTCCGCACCGCGGAAGAAGTTGCCACCACCGATCACGACCGCGACCTCGACACCGCTGCGGACAACCTCCGCGATCTGCTGCGCGACCATCGTCACGACGTCGGGGTCGAGTCCGACCTTCCCGCCGCCGAACATCTCGCCACCGAGCTTGAGGAGCACGCGGCGGAAACCGGGCCGTTCGTGGGCATGGTCGGACATGGCTCTCCTCTGTCTGGAACGAATCGCGGATCGCACAGGATCGGCTCTATTATCCTGCCTCATCACCACCGTAGGGCCGAGACCGGGGCGTGAGGGATTACCCGCCGGCCCGAGCCGGGCCGTGACGCGCCTCGACCCCGCGCGGCACGAGGCCGGCGGGGTCGAGGACAGGTGGGTCTAGCTGGCGCCGACCTCGAAACGAACAAAGCTGGACACCGTGGCGCCTGCTTCGTCGAGGATCGCCTTGACGGTCTTCTTCGAGTCCGTCACCGACGACTGCTCGAGCAGCACGACGTCCTTGAAGAAGCCGTTGACCCGCCCTTCGACGATCTTCGGCAGTGCAGCCTCCGGCTTGCCCTCGGCCTTGGCGGTCTCCTCGGCGATACGACGCTCACCCGCGACGATGTCCTCGGGAACCTCGTCACGAGTGGTGTACTTGGCCTTGAGGGCTGCGACCTGCATCGCAGCAGCGCGAGCAGCGTCGGCGGCGGCGTCGCCCTCACCGGAGTACGCGACGAGCACACCGACGGCAGGCGGCAGGTCGGTGGCACGCTTGTGCAGGTAGACGGCAACCGGGCCGTCGACGACGGCGACACGACGCAGCTCGAGCTTCTCGCCGATCTTGGCCGAGAGCTCCTCGACCAGGGTGCCGACGGTCTTGCCGTCGACGTCCACAGCCTTGAGGGCCTCGAGATCGGCCGGGCGGGCCGCGGCGGCGGCGGTGACGATCTTGTCGGCGAGAGCCTGGAACTCGTCGTTCTTCGCGACGAAGTCGGTCTCCGAGTTGAGCTCGATCAGAACGCCGTCCTTGGCGACGACCAGGCCCTCGGCCGTGGAGCGCTCGGCGCGCTTGCCCACGTCCTTGGCGCCCTTGATGCGCAGCTGCTCGACGGCCTTGTCGAAGTCGCCGTCGTTGTCGGCGAGCGCGTTCTTGCAGTCCAGCATTCCGGAGCCGGTGAGCTCACGGAGCCGCTTGACGTCGGCGGCGGTGTAGTTCGCCATGGTGTGCGAGCCTCCTGTGTCTGTGAAGGAAAGTTCATCGGGTGCGGGCGGCACCAGCGCGGGACCGCTCGCAGTGCAACGGCCCCGACCATGATCTCGCGATCGAGCGGTCGGGGCCGTGCAACGGATCAGGCCTCGGGGGCTGCGTCCGCGGCAGGTGCCTCGGCGACAGGTGCCTCAGCGGGCGCCTCGGCCTCGGCGGCCGGAGCGGCCTGCGAGAGCAGTTCCTGCTCCCACTCGGCGAGCGGCTCGCCGGC
>NZ_JBAQXC010000221.1:0-2104 GCF_049299235.1 Rhodococcus sp. (in: high G+C Gram-positive bacteria)
ATGCCCGCGTTCCTTGCTGGTCTGGTTGCCTGAAGAACACCCAGCTCACAAGGGCGCGGGCCCTTTTTCAATCACCGACACGGCACGGGGTCGGACAACATCACGCCCCTACGAAGTGCGAAGAGCCGGAATGGCCGGCCTCCGGGCGTTCGAATGCCAGGACCGGCGGTTCCGGAAAGAAGGACCGAACATGAGAAGGCGCATCCTTGTCAAGGGACATGAGGGCGTCCCTGTGGGCGGACAGGTGGTGTCCCTGTGCGCGGACAGCTGATCTCCCTGTCGGCGGTCAGCTGATCTCCCGCACCGGGTCAGGTCAACGGAATCACCCCGCGTCCGGCGGTGGCGTCCTGCAGCCGCAGTGAGGTGCCCTCGGTGATCACGACATGCGCGTGGTGCAGCAACCGGTCGACCGCGGCGGTCGCGAGGGTTTTCGGCATGATCGTGTCGAACCCGGACGGGTGAAGGTTGCTGGTCACCACCACACTGCGACGCTCGTAGGCGGCGTCGACGAGCCGATAGAACGCTTCGGCGGCGGCCTGACCGGACGGCAGCATGCCGATGTCGTCGACGACGATCAACTCGGCGCGGGTGATCTTGGTGATGGTCTTGGTGATCGACCCGTCCACCGCCGCCCGCCCGATCGCCGCGGTCAACGATTCGAGACTGAACCACGACACCCGCATCCCCGCGTCGATCACCGCATGCGCGAGCGCCTCGACGAAATGCGTCTTGCCGGTCCCCGACGGCCCACTGACCGCCAGGTTCTCGGCGCGCTGCACCCATTCCAACGTAGCCAGGGCCTGCTGGGTCGGAGCCGGAATCGACGAATCCTGTTCCCGCCATGAAGAAAACGTCTTCCCGGCGGGAAGCCCCGCGGTTTTGCGGCGCATCGCCTTCGTCGCCTCGTCCCGACCACGGACCTCCTCGTCGAGAAGGACCTTGAGGACCTCGGTCGGATCCCACCGCTGCGCTTTCGCGGTCGCCAGCACCTGCGGCGCGGCAGCCCGGAGATACGGCAGGCGCATCCGCTTGAGGACGGCAACCAGATCGTCGGGCAACGGTGGCGCAGTAGGGTTCATGACCCGACTCCGGTTCCGGCGGCACCGAACCCGGCCCAGGCCGCGGTGCCGGGCTGAACCGAATGCGCCTCGTCGGCGACGACGCGCCCGGACTCGGCTGCGGTGTCGGTGTGGTGCGCGACGATCGCCGGCAGATCACCGTCGGAGAATCGGCCGGCCTCGGCCGCCACCGCCAACGCTGCATCGACGGTGGCGGCGCCGACGAACACCGCCAACTCCACCGCGGCGGTCATCTTCGCCCGGATCCGCACCGTCCCGGCCGCCGACGCCGCGATCAACCAGGTGTGCGCGCCGGGCCCGAGATCGAGGAACCGGGCCTCGGCCGCGGAGCGGGCCTTCGGGACCGGCGGCTTCGGGGCACCATCCGGGTCCTGCGGATGGCTCGGGTAGTGCGCCGGGTCGATCCGCGGATTCCCCGGCGTCGAAAGCAGATGCCGGGCAACCTCACTCAAACCCCGCTTGTTCTCGGCCCAGTCCGGGGCCTGTGGCAGCGCGTCGAGATCGGCAACGACCACCAGGTCGGTGCCGGCAGCGCGCACCCACACTTCGGCGCCGACCAACCCGGGCGGGGTCGAATAGCGCACCGACCCGAACCGGATCGTCTGATCGGTGCCGACACTGCGGGTGGTGCCCAGCGCCAGGGTGTGCGGGGCCGACGGCAGCGTGTGCAGGCGGGCGCGTTCCTCGGCCAGCGCCTCGTCCGGGATGCGGGCGCTCTCGCGGTGCCGACGCGCATTGACCGTGGCGCAGAACCGCTCGCAGGCCGCCTCGAGCTCGGCGAACGAAACATAGTCCGGCAGCAGATTCGCATCCGTGGGCACCAGATCCGCTTTGGCGATCTTGACGGTTGCTTCGCTGCCGCCCTTCGATTCCGGGTCGAACGGGACGCAGGTGTGCACTGAGGTTTCCCCCTGAAAGTGGACATCGATTTGGCGGGACACCGGTCCCGCTGGAAGGATGCCACCATGCCCCCTCGTAAACGCCGGTCGTTCACCGCCGAGTACAAAGTCGAGGCTGCCCACCGC
>NZ_JBAQXC010000222.1:0-21531 GCF_049299235.1 Rhodococcus sp. (in: high G+C Gram-positive bacteria)
CCCCCGTGGGCCTTTGGGCCCCGGGCGGGGCCCAAAAGGCCCACGGGGGTTACGACCAGGTATACAGGAACGGCCGGCGCGGGTTGACGCCCCAGTCCAGGCTGGCGGCACACACGCGTTCCTTCCACCATGCGCCGAAGCGCCCACCGAGCACGGCAGTACGGGGATTGTCCTCGGCGTCGGTGAACTGAACGAGTGCCGACCGGCGGCCGAGGCTCAGGTTCCGTCCGACGAAACGGGGCCGTACGGGGGCGGGAGTCTTGCCGCCGAGGCTTCGAAGGACCGTGTCGGCCGCGTGCGCACCCAACGGAATCGCCGCCTGACAACTCATTCGCAGCGGCATTCCGTCGATGACCGCGGCGTCGCCCGCGCCGACGATGTTGGGGAACGACGGGCAGATCAGCGTGTCGTCGACCAGTAACCGCCCGTCCGGATCGGTGGGCAGCCCACTCGAGCGTGCCAGGTCGGGAACTGCGGATGCCACTGCGATGATGACGCATTCCGCCGACCGCTGCCGACCGTCCGCCAACTCGATGCTGTGTTCACGCACGCGGGCCACCGGACTGTTTTCGTCGATCGTGACACCGAGTGCGGCGAGGGTCCGGCGGATCTGCCCTCGCGCCTTGTCCGGAAGGTCCTCCGCGACAGTGCTTCCCGAAACCAAAACGATCGACAGTGCGGGTAGCTGCTCGGCCAGTTCCGCGGCGGTCTCGATGGCCGTCGGCCCGCCACCGACGACGACGACCGGCGCACCTGCCGGCAATGCGGTCAATCGCGTCGCCGACGCCCGTGCGGAGTCGTATTCACCGACGGCACAAGCGTGTTCCCGCGCGCCTGGAAGATCGTCGATCCGGGAGGCGCTGCCGACCGCGTAGATCAGGTGGTCGTATGCGAGCGCGTCGCCACCGGCGAGACGGACCGTGTTGTGCGGCGCGTCGATCGTCGCGACGGTGTCGACCACGAGCCGTGCTCGCCGATGCAGTGCACTCGTCAACGGAACCGTGCCCGAGTGGGTTCCCGCCGCGACTTGATGGAGCCTGATGCGTTCGACGAACTCGGTGCGCGGATTCACCACCGTCACCTGCAGACTCGGATTCTTCGTCAGCAGCCGTTTCGCTGCGACAACTCCCGCATATCCGGCGCCTGCCACCACCACATGTGTCATGAATCTCGCCCCTTCCGAGAAGGTGATCGAAGAACCCCTGCCCGGCGACGCTAGAGCACGATTGCCCAATAGTTCCAATGCATTCGGATCATGGAGGCGATGCATTTAGGCTATAGCGGTGACCTTGGACCAGCTGAACTGCTTCGTTGCCCTCGCCCGGGTGGGGCATTTCACCCGCGCCGCGAACGAAGTCGGTATTGCACAGCCGTCGTTCAGCCGCCAGATCGCGGCACTGGAGAAGGCTGTCGGAGTTCGCTTGTTCGACCGCACGCCCGGCGCGGTCGAATTGTCCGCAGCGGGCGAGGCGCTGCTGCCCGTCGCCGCCCGGATGATCGCCGACCGCGCGACCGCGTATCGCCGAATCGACGAGTTGACCGGCCTGACCCGCGGCCGGCTGCGGCTCGGCGCCACACCGAGTTTGTGTACGACCCTGGTCGCCGAGGTTCTCGACCGGTATCGCACCGCGTATCCCGGAGTGGATCTGCTGGTCGCCGAGGCCGGTTCACGCACCCTCACCACGCGACTCGCGCGTGGTGAGCTCGACGTGGCACTGGTCATCGCCGAACAGACCGACCACACTCCGGGACTGGATCTGACTCCGATCCTGCGTGAGGAACTCGTCGTCGTCTCGTCCACCGATCATCCGGCACCGGCAGTGCACCGCACGCTCACTCTCATGGAACTCGCCGCACTTCCCTTGGTGCTGTGCCACGACGGTTACGACCTGCGCGTCGTCCTCGATCAAGCGCTGGCAGCCGCGAGCCTGGAACCTCGCATTGTTCTCGAAGGTGCCGAACTCGGCGCGGTCCTGCGTTTCGTGGCGCGGGGCATCGGTGTGACGGTTGCGCCCGCGATGGCAGCCCTGCACTATCCGGGGCTGCGGGCAACCCGGTTGACATCACCCGAACTGCACCGCACCATTGTTTTCGCGCATCGCGCCGACCTCGCCCCGAGCCATGCGGCGGTCGCCTTCCGCACACTTGTCGGTGACGCTGTCGACGTGCTCATCGCCGATGACGACGTGGCCTTCGAACGACCTTGATCGACACCGGCGACTCGGTAACACGCAGGTGGGTTCACACTCCCACGTCGCCGGCACCGTCGAGCCACTGCACGAGTTGGATGACGATTCCGTTGGGATCGAGCATCTGGAAATAGCGCTCGCCCCACGGTTCGGTCTCGATCGGCGTGACGATCGAGACACCTTCGTCCCTGAGCCGGTCGTATTCGGCGTCGATGTCGTCGACGACGAATGCCACGAGCGTGCCCTGCCCGGCGGCCCCGTCGTGGCTGGCCGGCTTGAAGGTGCCGAGTCCGGTGCGCAGGAAGATCAGGTTGAATCCGACATCCTCGCGGGTGAGGGACACGAACCCGTCTGCGGCCATCGCGCGGGTGAAGCCGAGATGATTGGTCGCGAAGTCTGCCGATGCCTCGACGTCCGCAACGTTGAGGGACAAGGCGCTGCCGGTGATCTGCACGAGAACTCTCCTCTTTGTCGGATACCACATGCTGGATACCGCCATTTAACGTACACCGTACGTCAAATGTTCCCGGCCACCGCGGGTTGTTCCACGAACGTTCGGCGCGCACGATGAGAAGGCCCCGAACACCCCGATCCGCGGAGGCGAACCCGATGACCGACACCCTCAACCCGGTCGATTTCCTCGCACAACGCATCGTCGACGCATCACTCGGAACAATCGATCTGATCGCGATGTATCTCGGCGACCGACTCGGCTGGTACCGAAGCCTCGCCGCAGACGGACCGGCCACCCCCGACGAACTGGCCGCCCGCACGGGCACCGCTCCGCGATACGCCCGGGAATGGCTCGAGCAACAGGCAGTAACGGGACTGCTCGTCGCGAGCGACGACGACCCACGGCGATACACGCTCCCGGACGCGGCGGCCGAGGTCCTCACCGACGAGCACAGCCTCAACTATGTCGGCCCGCTCGCACGGATGCTCGCCGGACTCACCGTCCATCTGCCCGCGCTGCTCACCGCGTACCGCACCGGCGGTGGCGTGAACTGGGCCGAACTCGGCGCGGACGCACGAGAATCGCAGGCGGCCATGAACCGGCCATGGTTCGAGACCGCCCTGCCCGCGGCGCTGGCGTCGGTGCCCAGCCTCCACGACTCGCTCCGGAAACCGGGTATCGACATCGCCGATATCGGTTGCGGTGGCGCATGGTCGACCATCGCCTTGGCGCGCGCATATCCACGAGCGCAGGTGTTCGGCTACGACATCGATCCCGCATCCGGCACCCTCGCCGAATCCAATATTGCTGATTCCCCTGATGTTTCGGATCGCGTCACGATCACCGTCGCCGATGCGGTCGCACTGCCGGAACGTCGATTCTCGGCAGTGTTCGCGTTCGAGTGCATCCACGACATGCCCCACCCGGTCGACGTGCTCGGTGCCGCACGGAAGGCACTGGTCGACGACGGCGTGATGATCGTCATGGACGAAGCAGTCGCGAATGAATTCACCGCTCCCGGAAACGAAGTCGACCGGCTCATGTACGGATTCAGCCTGACGTGCTGCCTCCCCGACGGGATGAGTCACCCGGACTCCGCCGGGACCGGAGCGGTGATGCGCCAGTCGACGCTGCGGCGCTACGCAGCGTCGGCCGGGTTCACCGACGTCTCGGTCCTGCCGATCGAGAACTTCGGATTCTGGCGCTTCTACCTGCTCACTACGGGCTGACGACGCCGCACGCATCCGACGCCGACGCCAGCAGCGCGCCCACCATCCTGATCATCACCGAAGTCGCCTCCGGGACCGGCAATTTCAACACGTCACGCAACGACACCCAGGTCGGCCACGTGGTGGCTATTCCCAATGCCTGTACCAGCTCGCGCCGGGAGTCGGCGTCGAGCCCGGTGAGCTCACGGCCGAACACCGCTTCGATTTCGGTGGTCGTCTCACGCAGGTACCGCGAACGGTTGCGTTGCAGTTCCCGTGAGTACGGTGCCCGGATCTCCGACGACCGCGCGAACGGAGCAACGAATTCGAGGACCCTGGCGTGTTGCCTGCAGTACGCGTCGACCCGCTCCCGCAGATCCAACTCCGGGTCGATCGTCGCGATCATGGCCTGCTGTTTGCGGGCAAGTTCCGCACCCGACGCGGCGAACAGAGACTCGAGGTCGTTGAAATTCCCCCACAACGACCGCACCGACACCCCCGCACGGGAGGCGATCTGAGCGCCGGTCGGCTTGAGTTCACCGGCTCGGATCAGTCCGAGGTGCGCTTCGACAACCGCACGACGGGTCCGATCCGCCCGCGCCGCCCGGCCGTCCGTACCGGGGCGCGCGGAACCCTGTACTCCGGCATCATCGCCCGGCACAGCAGCATCGTCGCCCGGTACGGCAGCATCATCGCCCGGTACGGCGACATCGCGAGGCGGAACTACTCGCACCGCGGGTGTACTTCCATTGACAGCCCCCACCGAAACCCCCAGTTGTCGTGTCTAGTCGTTCGTCGGCACCGCGCTCTTCGCGGTGGCGCGAATGATCGAATCACACAGGGAGGTGTTTGCGCGACGGGTCGCCGCCGCGCCGCGAACCAGAGCGAAACCGTGGAATGCCCCGGGCCAGAGGTGTAGTTCGACAGGAACGCCTGCGTGTTGCAGCCGCTGGGCGTATTCGAGCCCTTCGTCGCGCAGCGGATCGTGTTCGTTGACGGTGATGTAGGTCGGCGGCAGCCCCGCCAGGTCCAACTGCCGGGCCGGTACCGATTCGCCCGTCGGCTGTTGCTCACCGAGGTAGTGTCGCCAACTCAGCGCCGCCTGGGTGCTGTCCCACACGTAGCCGACAACGCCGCCGCGCATCGAGGCGGTCTCGAGCCGGTCGTCGAGTTCCGGCTCCAGCAGGACCTGCAGCGCGATCGGTGGACCTCCGGCGTCGCGTGCACGCAGTGCGATGCTGGCGGCCAGGCTTCCGCCCGAGGAGTCACCGACCACGACGATCCGGTCCGGGTCGATGTCGAGGTGCGCGGCGCTGGATGCGATCCAGCTCAGTGCGGCGTAGCAGTCGTCGACCGCGGCCGGGTAGGGATGTTCCGGGGCGAGCCGGTAGTCGACGGAGACGACGACGGCCCCGGTGCTCCGGGCGATCACCGCATTCACTGCGTCGCTCTGCTCGGCGGATCCGAGTACGAAACCACCGCCGTGGATTTCGAGCACGACGGCGCGCGACCCGAAGTTGCCGTCCGGGCAGGTGTCGGGGACGAACAGGCGAATCGGGATCTCGGGGCCACCGGGTGCGCCGGGTACCAGCCACTCTTCGATGGCGATACCCGACGTATCGACGGGCTCGAGCGTCGACAGCATCGCGTCGAAGGTGCGGCGGGCCTCGTCCACGTCGTCGAGGCGGAAGTCGGGGTACTGGGCGGCGGCAGCGGCGAGATCGGGGTCGATCGCCGCAGACAACGACATAATCTCACTCATGCTCGATGACACTATTCGATTCAGCAGTCCCGGTGCAGATTTTGAACCCGGTCCGGTCCCGGGCGACAGTGTCGACCGAGACCGGACGTGGAATCAGCCGGCGAGCAGGCCCTTCGCGATGTGCGTCACCTGAATCTCGTTGCTGCCCGCGTAGATCATCAACGACTTGGCGTCGCGCGCGAGCTGTTCGACGCGGTACTCGGCCATGTAGCCGTTGCCGCCGAACAACTGCACCGCTTCCATCGCCACTTCGGTCGCGGCACGCGAGGAGTACAACTTCATCGCCGACGCCTCGGACAGACTCACGGGCTTCCCGGAGCCTGCGCGTTCGATAGCGCTGAACACCATGTTCTGCACGTTGATGCGCGCGATTTCCATCTCGGCGAGCTTGAGCTGGATGAGCTGGAACTGCGCGATCTCCTGCCCCCACAACTTGCGGGACTTGGCGTACGCGGTGCACAGCTTCAGGCACTGCTCGATGATGCCGAGCGACAGATAGGCGATGCCGATGCGTTCGGCCGCGAACGATTCCTTGGCGCTGCTCTTGCCGTCACTCTTGCCGCCCTCTTCGGTTTCACCGAGGAGACGGTCGCGGGTGATGCGGACGTTGTCGAAGAACAGTTCGCCGGTGGGCGAGGAGTTCATGCCCATCTTCTTGAACGGCGGGCTCTGGGTCAGGCCCTCCATACCCTTGTCGAGCACAAACGCGAGCACCTTGCGGTCGCGGCGGTCGACGCTCGCGTCGCCCTCGTCGAGCTTCGCGTAGACGATGATGACATCGGCGTACGGACCGTTGGTGATGAAGGTCTTCTGGCCGTTGAGAATGTAGTCGTCACCGTCGCGGCGCACGGTGGACTTCATGCCGCCGAATGCGTCGGAGCCGGAGTCCGGCTCGGTGATCGCCCAGGCGCCGACCTTCTCCATCGTGACAAGTCCGGGAAGCCAGCGCTTCTTCTGGGCGAGCGTGCCGCGACCGCGGATGGTGCCCGCGGTCAGGCCGAGGCTCACTCCCATCGACGCGACGAGACCGAGGCTCACGCCGGCGATCTCGATGTTGAGCAACGCTGCCATGCCGGGCGAACCGCCCATCGCGCCGGACTTGGCGGGTGCACTCTCCCCCGCTTCCTCGCGGGCGAGCGCCTTCGTCAGCGATTCCTCGGCCATTTCGTCGATGCCGAACGCCGCGAACATCTTGCGGATGATGTCGAAGGGCGGCAGCTCACCACTCTCGAGCTTGTCGACATGGGGGCGGATTTCTTTCTCGATGAAGCTGCGCAGCGCGTCGCGGAACATGAGATCGGTGTCGGACCACTCGTACATATTCGCAATATAGAACAGGTTCCTGTTCGCAGTACAGGAGTCGTCCCACTCCCCGTCGAATCCACGGCCCCGCTACCACCCGCTCGATACGAAACGCGGTCGGATCCGGACGAGACTTAGGTCGCAAATATTAGTTAGTGTGCGATTTATATGTGTACTCTCTATCTGTACGGAATCGGATGTCAACGAGGAAGCGAGACAGCACATGCGCACTCGACCAAGCCCCATCCAGTGGATCGCCTACACATTCGGTCGCCCACTGCCCGCCTCGATGCGCGAGTGGGTCCGCAACGACCTGGTCGGCGACCATGCCGTCAGCCGTCACATGATCCGCAGCCAGATCCCGTTCCTGCCGGTCTACGCGGCGTTCCTGCTGCTGCCCGGCCCCATCTGGCTCCGACTGAGCACGGCGGGCCTCGGCCTGATGCTGTCGCTGTTCTTCTCGATCTCGTACATGGCCCACAACCGCTCGCGACGCCTCGAGAAGAACGGCCTGCCGGGCGACCTCGAAAACGACCGGGTCGTGCAGCGCCGCGCAGCCGAGCAGGCCGCCTACGAGCGGTGGCGCAACACCCTCGCCCCGATGTAGAGCTAGCGATGCCACCCGGCGAGCACCGTCCGCACCGCCGCGACGACGGCCAGCGGCTGGTCGATCATCGGATGATGCCCGGCCGCGGGCAGCGCGACCATCAGCGCATCGGGTCCGAACTGTTCCCGCAACTGCGCATACAGCCGGTCGGCGACGATTCCGTGCTCACAGCGGAAGTACGCGACGGGACAGCGGGGACTCATCGCCGTGAGGCTTTCGCGGAACTCGCGGCCCATCCGCAGGGCGTCGAACTTCCAGGAATACCCGCCTTCGACCGGCTTCAGGGATCCACGCGCGATGTGTTCGAGAACGAACGGTTCGGCATCGTCCTGCGGCGGCACGAGGCGGAACCGCGCGACCGCGGCATCGATCGTCGGGTACACCTTCGGCGGACCCGCCGTGGCGGTCGCCTTGATCCGCATCTCGAGTTCTTCGGGAGTGAGATCGCGGATCGGCGAATCGAGAACGACCACACCGGCGAGTTGTTCCCCGCGCAGGTGCGATGCGGCGAACGAGACGATGCCGCCCATGCTGTGGCCGATCAGTACCGGCGGTCCGGCGATCGCGCCGGCTGCCGCGACGGCGAGCACTTCGTCCGCCCACACGTCGAGCGCATAGTGATCGCGGTGGTCGCTGTCGCCGTGCCCGCTCAGATCGAGCGCGACGACTCGCCTGCCCTGGGCGAGTTGCGGACCGATGTGGTCCCACCAGCCCGAATGCGCCATGCCGCCGTGGACGAGGACGACGCCGGGCAGCCCGGCCTCTCCCCATGCCCGATAGGAGATCGTCGCACCGGACACGGTGCACTTTCCGGTCTCGACGGGTGTGGCGATCGCGTCGCTGAACCACCGCGGAACAGAATTGTTATCCGTGCTCATTACTCGAACTTAAGGCGACGTCGGACATCTACCAACAGGCGGGTTGACCTCCTGGGCCTGTGCGTCGTCGGGAATCACCCGGTCGACGGCGATCCGCACCAGATCGGCAGCGCGCGACTCGTCGAAGATCCCAGGAAGGGTGAGGCGGTCGAGGATCAGCCAGTTCAAGGCGAGATACAGCAGCGCGACGGTGTCGTCACCACCGGGCAGCCCGGTTTCCCGGTAGTTGGCGACGTTGAAGTCGAGATCGGCTCGCACCCGTTCGGTCAGCAAGTCCTGTAGCTCGGGCCGCCGGGTCGCCTCGAGCCGAAGTTCGAGGATGGCCAGATACCCGGTGCGGAAGCCGGTGACCCGCTCAACCACGTCGGTCATCAATTCGGTCATCGATTCACGGGTCTGTTTCTGCCGCGACTGCGCCACGACGTCCTCCCCGGGGATCAGCCGTTCGTAGTAGCGGTGTCCCACCTGGACGAGCAGGTCGTCGCGGTTGACGAAGTAGTTCGACGCCGTCCCCGCGGGCACACCCGCTTCCTTGTCCACGGCACGGAACGTCAACCCCCGCGCTCCGTCTCGGGCGAGCACCTCGATCGATGCATCCAGCAGGGCCTGCCTGCGCTCCGGATTCGCACGAACCACTTGACACCACTCCAACCGTAGTACTACGTTCAAACCACTTCACACATAGTACTATGAATGGGGTGGTCCTCGTGCGAAAGCTCGTCTACTACGTCGCGGTCTCACTCGACGGCTACATCGCAGGCCCTCGAGGGGAGGTCGACTTCTATCCGCTGTGCGACGACATGACCACGTGGATAAACGAGAACTACCCGGAGTCCGTGCCGACGCACATTCGCGAACATGTCGGAATGCCCGTCGAAACGCCGAATCGACTGTGGGACACAGCGATAATGGGTCGAGGCACCTATGATCCGGCGCTGGAAGCGGGCGTGACCAGCCCGTACCACCATCTGAAGCAATACGTCTTCTCCCGCACCCTCGCCCCGGCCGACAACCCGCAGGTCGACATCGTCGACACCGACCCGGCCGAGCTGGTCCGGAAGCTGAAACTCGAAGAAGGTCTTGATATCTGGCTCTGCGGAGGCAGTTCGCTCGCCGGTCAGCTCATCGACGAGATCGATCAGCTGATCGTGAAGAGCTACCCGGTGATCGTCGGCGACGGTCTCCCTGCACTGTCCGGAAACTTCGCGCCGGCACGGTTCACGGTCACTCAGCGCCGCGAATTCAGTTCGGGCGCACAGATGACCTGGCTCGATCGTGCCTGACCACACCCATCACCAGGTGCTGCTGTCCCAGTCCACTGCGTCGTTGACCGCCGCGCCGCCGTTGGCCGAATCCGCACAGAATGCGGTGACATTGCCGGTGACCCCGGTCAGGTTGCCCGGATCGAGCGTTTCGAGGTCGTGCTCGCGCAGCATGCTCATCAGGGTGCTCTGCTGATCGGACGAGTCCTCAGCCAGATAGTCGGCGCAGGTGGTCGTGTCGCCCGTGGAACCGCACCCGGCCGCCGCCCCGACAATCATCACCACACCACATGTCGCCACGAAGCGCCGCGCCGCGCTCCCCGTCACTTGAACAGGTCCTTGATCTTGCCGCGGTAGCGGTAGGCGAGCCCACCGACGACGGCGACGGGGATCGCCCAGACCGGCCCGCTCGACGTACGAACCCGGGCGGCAACGTAGTCCGGGGAGGCGGCAAGTACGTCGTTCAGTATCGGGAAGCTGTTCACAACCGGTGACGATAGAGACGTCCACCCGGGTCAGGGAACTGCCTGCCGCCGAAATCGTACGTTCGGTGGACACCAAAGCCGAAACTGCCAGGTTGCCCGTCACGCACAAAGCCCCACAACGACTTCCGGATCGATTCCTGCGGCCCAGGGCACGCTACGGTGATCCATGCGATTCACCTTCCTGGCCGCGGCGACCACGGTCCTGACCGCGACAGTACTGACGCTGGCGTCCTGCAGTTCGCCCGTCGGTGCCCCCGGCTGCCGCGCCGCAGGCACCGACGGGCGGACCATCGTCGCCGTATCTGAGACCACGTCCGACGGCCGGATCCAACTCGGCTGCACGTTTACCGACAACTACTCGGACTATGGATTGTCGTCGCGCGCTGTGCGGATCAGCAACTATCACGACTGCCCGTCCTACCGCATCATCGACGATGTGAACGGCGAGTTTCCCGGCCCCGACTTCTGATTCGGCACCGTCGTGGTCGCCGAACCCGCCCCTCCCGGGTGATGGGAACCAGTTCACACCCGGTCAGACCGAATAATGGTTCCCATCACCCGGAGTGGGAGGGGGTCGGATCACTCCACGAGGACGGTGATCGTCTCGGCGACGAGGGCCGGCTTGTCACCGCCCTGAACCTCGACGGTGTAGGTCACGATCAGGTTGGCGCCCTTGGCGGTACGGTCGACGGACGTGACCGTGGCACCGGCACGGACCTTCGAACCCACCGGCACCGGCGCGGGAAAGCGCACCTTGTTGGACCCGTAGTTGATGCGCATCGTCAGGCCGTCGACGGTGAAGATCTCCAAACCGAGTTCCGGCAGCAGCGACAGCGTGAGGTAGCCGTGGGCGATCGTCGTGCCGTACGGGCCCGACGCGGCACGTTCGGGATCGACGTGGATCCACTGATGGTCACCGGTGGCGTCGGCGAACGTGTTCACACGCTCTTGCGTGACCTCGAGCCACTGGCTGTAGCCGAGGTGTTCGCCGACTGCGGCTTCGATCCCGGAAATACCCTGGAAAACACGCATGGTCCGCACTCCTTGTGGTCGTGGCCGGATTGTCGATGCCCAGCTCGTCTGAGGGTGACGCAATAGGTGTAATACTCTGGCAGAGAGTAACTTACCGGCAGTTCCGTGGGTATGCCCGCCATGTCGGAACAAAGTTGGTGCACCCGCACCGACATCACCGTCCGGTCACAGACCGCCGCGGGCCACGAGTTGGCTTGCGATGACATTGCGCTGAATCTCGTTGGTACCCTCGCCGACGATCATCAGCGGGGCGTCACGGAAATAACGTTCGACGTCGTACTCGGTGGAGTACCCGTAACCGCCGTGAATACGTACCGCGTTCAAGGCGATTTCCATCGCAACTTCCGAGCAGAACAGCTTCGCCATACCGGCTTCCATGTCGCAGCGTTCACCGCAGTCGTACCTTTCCGCCGCATACCGGGTCAGTTGCCGTGCTGCCGTCAGCTTGGTGGCCATGTCCGCGAGGTAATTACCGATGGATTGATGTTTCCAGATGGGCACACTGAAGCTCTCGCGCTGCTGCGCGTATGCGAGGGAATCCTCGAGTGCCGCTGCCGCGACGCCCAACGCACGTGATGCGACCTGCAATCGACCTACCTCGAGCCCCTTCATCATGTGCGCGAAACCCCTCCCCGGTTCGCCGCCGAGAATCGCGTCGGCGGAGATCCGGTAGCCGTCGAAGTTCACTTCGCAGCTCTCGACACCCTTGTAGCCGAGTTTCGGCAGGTCACGCGACACGGTCATCCCCGGCCCGTGCTCGACAAGCACCACCGAGATACCGGTGTGTCGCGGCGTCGCCGACGGGTCGGTCTTGCACAACAGTGCGATCAGGCCCGAGCGGCGGGCGTTGGTGATCCACGTCTTCGCACCGTTGATCACCAGGTCGTCGCCGTCGCGTTCAGCGGTGGTGGTCATCGCCTGCAGGTCGGAGCCGCCGCCGGGTTCGGTCAGCGCCATCGTCGCGCGGATCTCACCGGTCGCGAGCTTCGGCAGATACGCGCGCTTCTGCTCCTCGGTGCCGAACAAGGTCAGCAGTTTCGCGACGACGGTGTGCCCGCCCATCGCGCCGGCCAGCGACATCCAGCCGCGGGCGAGTTCCTCGGTGACCCGCACGTAGCAGGGCATCGACACGGGCGATCCGCCGTACTCCTCCGGGACGGCCACACCGTAGATCCCGATCTGCTTCATCTGCTCGATCCACTTCTCGGGGTACCGGTCGGCGTGCTCGACCTCCTGCACGGACGGTTTGACCTCGCGGTCGACGAAATCGCGGACGGTCGTGACCAGGAAGGACTCTTCGTCGTTCAGGTTGTAGCTCACGCCGGTGATCCTATGGGTCGTGCGCGCCGCCGCCATGGTCGTACATTGGGTATTGCGACTGCCGACCCGACACTGCACGAGGTTCCCGTGACTTCCGACCGACACACCCACCTGGGAGCCGCGCCCGGCTCCGGTGGACCCTACTTCGACGACCTGACCGTCGGCCAGGTCTTCGACACAGCTCCGGCAGTCACCCTCACCGAGGGTCTCGCCGCGGCCCACCAGGCCATCGTCGGCGACCGGCTGCGCCTGGCCCTCGACACGCACCTGTCCACCGCGGTCGCGGCCGGGCCGATCGCGCACGCGGGTCTGGTCACCGATCTCGCGATCGGCCAGTCCACCCTCGTCACCCACCATGTCAAGGCCAACTTGTTCTATCGAGGCCTGCGCTTCCACCGGTTCCCGCACATCGGCGACACCCTGCACACGACGACCGAGGTCGTCGGCCTGAAGAGCAACTCCGTCACGCCTGGGCGCGCCGCGACGGGCTTGGTGGCGCTTCGGATGTGCACCGTCGACCAGCAAGGTCGCACCGTCCTCGACTTCTACCGTTGTGCGATGCTGCCACTGAATCCGGCGACCGATCCCGCGACCGCGATCCGCGGCGACGACGTGTCGTCGATCGGGCCGCTGGACGAACCGGACTGGGCCGCCCCGGCCGGCTGGAACCTCACCGAATACCGCAACCGTGTTCCCGGAACACATTTCGATCCTTCGCTCACGGGTGCGGTGTTCCGGTCGAGCGGTGACGTCGTGTCGAACGCGCCGGAACTGGCCCGTCTGACCGTCAACATCGCCGCGACCCACCACGACGAACGGATGAGCGCCGCAGGACGACTCGTGTACGGCGGGCACACGATCGGCCTCGCGCTGTCGCAGGCCACACGCGCACTGCCGAACCTCGTAACGGTGCTCGGCTGGCAGTCGTGCGACCACACGGAGCCCGTGCACGAGGGCGACACGCTCACCAGCGACCTGTACGTCGAGTCCGCGTCGGCGCTGCCCGGCGGCGGCGGTGTGTTGAGGTTGCGCTCACTGGTGTTCGCACACCGCGGCGGGGCCGCACATGTGAACAGCGGGGCCCAGCCTGCACCGGTGCTGGACTGGCGGTTCACGGCCCTCATGGCGTGACCGCCCGCACCGTTCGGTTCGGCTCCCGCAGTCAGTCGATCCCGTCGATCAATCCCCACGACAATGCCCGCTCGGCGTCGAGCGCGGTGGCGGTGACGAACAGGTGCAATGCGCGCCAGCGACCGATCCGCCGCGGAACGCTCACCGTCCCGCCCGCACCGGGAATCAGCCCCATCCCGACCTCCGGCAACCGGAACACCGTGCCGGGTGCGGCAACCACTCGTCCGGCGAACGCCGGAATCTCGATCCCGGCTCCCACACAGTGCCCGTGCACCCGCACCTCGATCCGGTCCCGTAGCCGCGCGACGAGACGCCCGGCCCCACCCCGGGTGCGGATCAGATGTGCGACGGCGGTATCCGGGGTGCGACCGAATTCGTCGAGGTCACCGCCGGCGCAGAAGGACGGACCCGCCCCCTCGAGAACGACCCGGCCGATGCTGTCGTCGAGCACGGCAATGCCCAGCGCCTCGACGAGCGCGTCCCGCAGTTGGGTGCCGTACGCGTTGCGGCGTTCGGGCCGGTTCAAGGTGAGGTGCAGCGTGTCGCCGTCGCGGGTGATCAGGACCGGTTCCTGTGGGGCGGCGGGTGGTAGTGGGCGCGGCCCGCGTTCGTCGAGCCAGCGACGGAATTCCGGTCCACCCTGCAGCGCCGAATAGCCGAACGATTCGATATCGATCGCCGCGGGTACGGGCAGTGTCTCGGCGGCCCGCAGCACCTGGCCCGCGGTCAGCGCGGCATACGGATTCGTGGTGACGGCGCTGGTGAACGTCCTGATCGTCTCGTCCAGGTTCTCGGTACCCACCACCGTCCGCTCGCGCGGGTCCGGTCCCGCGACGTAGGTGAGGTCGAGGGCATCGAGGAGCATCCCCAGTCCCGGTGCACCCTCGATGTCCGGTCCCGCGTAGCGCCCGACGAGCAGCCGATCACACTCGCGGGCGCGATCGACGGCGGCCGGCAGCGCATCGTGGGGGGCATCGGCCAGGTCGACGATCAGCACCGGTACGTCGACGACGGCGCCGTCGGCGAGCAGCGGCGTGTGGGCGGCGCCGGCAGCGAGATCCGCCACCCCGATCGCCGGTACCGCGACATTCTCCGCCGTAGCACCTGCGTTCATTCGTTCACCATCGGTTCCACCTCGAGGAAGTCACCGCCGGGCGGCGGTTCAGCAGCCCCATCCAGGGGCAATGTAGCATCGGCGACGTGTCGACCGGTCCGAACATCGATCCCGTCGCAGACTGGGCCGAGAGCGGAATCGCCGCTCTGACCGGATTTCTCGACGGACCCCCGCTGATCCCGCCCGGCCGCGCCGCGACCCGGGCACGCGAGTTGTCCGCGTTCGTCGCGTCCGCGACGTCCGGGGTGGTGCGCCTCGACGGTGCCCGATTGCTGTCCGAACGCGCCGCGTTCACCGGGCATCACCGGTCCGGAAACGTCTCCGCAGGCGGATCGTGTCGTGTCCTGCCGACCGCAGACGGTTGGGCTGCGGTGTCGTGCGCCCGATCCGACGACCCACTGCTCCTCGGCGCGTTGGTGTCCGCCGAGATCGACGGCGATCCGTGGCCGATCGTCGGCCGTTGGTTGCGTGAGCACACCGGCACCGAAATGGCCGAACGTGCCGAATTGCTCGGGGTCGCGGCGGGGCCGATCGTCGCGCCCGCGGCGATGCCGCCGATACCGTCGGCGCCACGTTCGGTCGAGGGATTGCTCGTCGTCGACTTCAGTGCATTGTGGGCGGGTCCACTGTGCGCCCATCTGCTCGGACTCGCCGGCGCGCGGGTGGTGAAGGTGGAGACACCCTGGCGGCCCGACGGTGCGCGCCGAGGCAACCACGAGTTCTATCGACTGTTGCACGGGGGGCACGAGTCGGTGGTGCTCGATCCGAACGTGCCGGGCGAGCGTGCCGCCCTGCACGATCTGGTCGCGTCGGCGGACATCGTGATCGAAGCGTCGAGGCCGCGTGCTCTCGCCGGGTTCGGGCTCGACGCGGATGCCGTCACCGGAGCGGGTGGAACGTGGGTGTCGATCACGGCGCACGGACGGCACTGCGACCGAGTCGGTTTCGGTGACGATGTCGCCGCATCTGCCGGGCTCGTCGCGCACGACCGGGGCACGCCGGTGTTCGTCGGTGACGCGATCGCCGATCCGCTCACTGGACTGACCGCCGCGGCGCTCGCGATGTCCGAGTCCGGCGGCCGACTGTGGGACGTCTCGATGTTCGCGGTGGTCGCCGGCACGCTTCCCGATTCGGATATTACTGTGCCACCGGCATATCGAATCGGCGACCGCTGGTGGGTGGACACCGCATCCGACACCGTCCCGATCGCCGAACCCGCCGCGCGGGCACCATTCGCTACCGCACCGGAATCCGGTCGAGATACCGATGCGGTGCTGTCCGGTCTGGGGATCCGTCGGTGAACCCACTCGTGATACGGGACGTCGAAGTCGACGGGCGAACGGGCATCGATGTGCTGATCGGAGCCGGGGCGATCGTCGCGATCGGCCGGGGTCTCGCCCCACCCGGCGATTCCGAAGTGCTCGACGGTCGCGGCGGTGCACTGATCCCCGGCTTGCACGATCATCATCTACACCTGTATGCCCTTGCCGCGCAGAAGTTATCGGTGCAGTGTGGTCCACCTCGGGTGCGCTCGCGCAGCGATCTCGCGAATGCGCTTACGGCAGCGCCGGGCGACGGATGGATCCGAGGCGTCGGCTACATCGAGTCGGTAGCCGGCCTACTCGACTCGGCGGCGCTGGATCGCATCCACGCGGCACGACCGGTGCGAATCCAGCACCGGAGCGGAGCGATGTGGGTGCTGAACACCGTGGCCGCAACGCTGGTGCGGCTCGACGACGCCGACCATCCGGGGGTGGAGCGCGACGATCGGGGACACCCGACGGGCCGGGTGTGGCGCGCCGACGACTGGCTGCGCGGACGATTACCCACGACGGATCCGCCTGCTCTGGATGCGGTCGGCGCCGACCTGACCCGTGTCGGTATCACGGGCGTCACCGACGCCACCCCGGACCTGCCCGCGAGTTCACTGGAGGCACTGGTCGACGCCCACGCCCGTGGCCTCGTACCGCAACGAATCCACCTGCTCGGGGTTCCCCTCGGATACGAATTTTCAATGCCTGCAAGCACTGTGACTTCGGGACCCTACAAGATCGTCCTCGCGGATTCCGGCCTGCCCGATCTGGACGATCTTGTCGGGACGATCCGGAGAGCGCACACCTCGGGTCGGGCGATCGCCGCGCACTGCGTCACCCGCGAGGCACTGTTGATCCTGCTCGTCGCACTCGACGAGGCCGGTACTGTCCCCGGCGACCGGATCGAACACGGTGCCCTGATCCCCGACGAGACGATCCCGCAACTTCGGCGGCTCAATCTGACCGTCGTCACCCAACCGGGTTTCCTGGCACATCGCGGCGACGACTATCTGCGCGACGTCGACCCGCGTGACCTGCCGGACCTGTACCGGTGCCGGAGCTTGCTGGGCGGGCACGTCCCGCTGGCGTTGTCGAGTGACGCGCCGTACGGTCCGCTCGACCCGTGGGCGGTGATGGCTGCCGCCATCGACCGCCGTTGCCCGAACAGCGAGATCGTCGGCCCCGCAGAACGTATCGACCCGAACGAGGCACTCGACCGGTATCTTGCACCGCTCGACGACCCCGGCGGTCCGGCGCGCACGGTGCGTGTCGGCACCGCCGCCGACCTCGTCCTCCTCGATCGTCCCCTGCGCGAGGTACTGGCATCACCCCACGCAGAGCGCGTGCGCGCCACCATCATTCGCGGCACCGTGCGCTGACGCGCCCGTGTGCCTTTGTGGCTGCTGCAGCAGCCACAAAGGCACACGGGGTCAGGCGGACCACGTGTTGGGACCGTTGAGCAAATCCTGGAGGTCGGCCGGCTTCTCGCACCGCGCCGCCTCGATCTGCGCGCGTACTCCGTCGTCGTAGGTGCCGCGTGCGACGGCGCGCAGAACCCCGGTGACGGTGTAGGTCAGATCATGCGTCGACAACCGTGTCAACGCGTAGGCGTACTCGGGGTCGTCGGTGTGTGCGTCGTGAACGACGATGTCGTCGGCCTCGGTCTCGGCGGTCGGCGCCACGCGCAACCCGAACCCTCGACGCACCACACACCATTGACCGTCTGCACCGAAAACGATGGGGTGCCCGTGCGTGACGTGAATGAGGCGGTCCTCCGCGCCGTCCTTACGCAGCGCATCGAACGAACCGTCGTTGAAGATCGGACAGTCCTGAAGAATCTGGACGAACGCGGCACCCCGGTGCCCGGCGGCCGCGAGCAGCACCTCGGTCAGCCCTGCCCGATCGGAGTCGAGAGCGCGACCGACGAACGCGGCCTCCGCGCCCACCGCAAGCGACAACGGATCGAAGGGAGTGTCGACCGACCCCGCCGGCGTGGACTTGGTGACCTTTCCCGACTCCGACGTCGGTGAGTACTGACCCTTTGTCAGACCGTAGATCCGGTTGTCGAACATCAGAATTCGCAGATTCACATTCCGGCGGAGCGCGTGGATGAGATGATTTCCGCCGATCGACAGACTGTCGCCGTCGCCGGTGACCACCCACACCGACAGATCCGGCCGGCTCACCGCCAGACCCGTCGCGATGGTCGGTGCACGCCCGTGGATGGAATGCACTCCATACGTTTCGAGGTAGTACGGGAAGCGGGACGAGCAGCCGATTCCCGAGACGAACACGACATTTTCTCGCTTGATACCCAACTGTGGCAACACCGACCGGACGGTCGCGAGGACGGCGTAGTCACCGCATCCGGGGCACCAGCGCACCTCCTGCGCGGATGTGTAGTCCTTGGCCTTCTGCGGTGCGTCGGTGAGCGGCACGTGCGTGTGCGCTGCCGGCCCGCGACCGGTACCGGCGTGAATCCCATCGGTCATGCCCGCGTCTCCTTCGTGACGACCGCGGCCACCGCCGCCGGGGTCTTCGCGTCCTCCGTGGCGGCGAGGGTTCCCGCGACCTCCGCGAGCAGCGCCCCGTGGAGTTCGTCGGCTCGAAATGCCATGCCGGACACCTTCGTCACCGGCTGGATATCGGCATCGAAACGCGCGCGCAGCAGCATCGACAACTGCCCGAGGTTCATCTCCGGCACCAGCACCCGCCGGTACCGGGCAAGGACGTCACCGAGATTCGCGGGCATCGGGTTCAGGTGCCGCACATGCGCGCGGGCGATCGCGTGCCCGCCGCGACGCATCCGGCGCACCGCCTCCCCGATCGGACCGTACGACGACCCCCAGCCGAGGACGAGGATCGTCGCGTCACCGGTCGGGTCGTCCACGACGAGATCGGGTACGTCGATACCGGCGATCCGGGCAGCTCGCACCCGCGTCATGAGTTCGTGGTTGGTGTGATGGTACGAGATGTCGCCGGTGCCGTTGGCCTTCTCGAGTCCGCCGATGCGATGTTCGAGACCGGCCGTCCCCGGAATCGCCCAGTCCCGCGCCAAGGTACCGGTGTCCCGCGCATACGGCAGGTGCGGCCCCGCCCCGTCGGACGCGACCGCGAAGCCCGGTTCGATGACGGGCAGTGCCGCCACGTCGGGTATCCGCCACGGTTCGGAACCGTTGGCGATCGCACCGTCGGACAGCAGCATCACCGGAGTGCGGTAGGTGACGGCGATCCGCGCGGCCTCCAACGCCGCGTCGAAGCAGTCGGCCGGGGATTGCGGCGCCACGACCGCCACCGGGGATTCACCGTTGCGGCCGAACAGCGCCTGCAGCAGATCGGCCTGTTCGGTTTTCGTGGGCAACCCCGTGGACGGTCCACCGCGCTGGACATCGACGACGATCAGCGGCAGTTCCGTCATCACCGCGAGCCCGATCGCCTCGGATTGCAGGGCGATACCGGGACCGGACGTGCTGGTGACACCCAGTGCGCCACCATAGGACGCACCGATGGCGGCGCCGATCCCGGCGATTTCGTCCTCCGCTTGGAACGTGATCACACCGAACTGCTTCACCGTGCTCAGTTCGTGCAGGATGTCCGAGGCCGGGGTGATCGGATAGGTGCCGAGGAAGACGTCCATGCCGGCTGACTGTCCGGCCGCGACCAACCCGTATGCCAGTGCGGTGTTCCCGGTGATCTGCCGGTAGGTGCCGGACGGCAGCACCGCAGCCGCGATCTCGTAGCGTGGGGCGAACGATTCGGTAGTCTCCCCGTAGTTCCACCCGGCCCGCAAGGCCAGGATGTTCGCCTGCGCGACGTCGGGCCGGACCGCGAACTTCCGCTCGAGGAATTGTTCGGCCGCACCGATCGGCCGCCCGTACATCCAGGACAACACACCCAGCGCGAACATGTTCCGCGACCGCTGTGAATCCTTCCGTCCCAAACCTGCCGGTGCGACGGCGCCGACGGTCAGGGATGTCATCGGGATCGCATGCACCCGATATTGATCGAATTCCGGGGTGCCGAGAGGATCTGCGTCGTAGCCGACCTTCGCGAGAGTGCGTCTGGTGAACTCGTCGGTGTCGACGATGAGAATCCCACCGGGCGGCAGGTCCGCGATGTTCGATCGGAGCGCCGCCGGGTTCATCGCGACGAGCACGTCCGGCCGGTCACCTGCGGTGAGGATGTCGTGGTCGGCGATGTGGATCTGGAAACTCGAAACACCGGGCATCGTGCCGTGCGGCGCCCGGATCTCCGCGGGGAAGTTCGGCTGGGTGGCCAGGTCGTTTCCGAACGCAGCGGCCTCGGCGGTGAAGCGGTCGCCGGCGAGTTGCATACCGTCGCCGGAATCGCCGGCGATCCGGATGACCACCTGATCGACGACCGTCGCATCGCTGTGATGCCCCCCGGCAACCGACGCCCCGCCCACTACCGAACCGTTCACACCCCTGTACATGTCCGAGCTGTACATATCCGAGCTGTACATATCCGAACTGTCCATATCCGAACCCATGGGCGAATCTCGCTTCCTGAGTGACGGTCCCCACCCGTATTACCCATCGTCGTCCTCAGCCCGGCGGGCGCAACCGGCCCTGTCCGGTAGCCGCAGCGGTCGCGGTCATGAACGCGAGTACCTGCGGCCACGACACCGCATACGCTGCGGCGTTGACCGGATCGGCGTGCCGGGCGCGGGCACTGAAGCCGTGTTCGGCACCCGGATAGTTGTGCACGACGGTCGCGCCCGACTCCCGGTTCTGCAGCGCGGACTGCAACCTGCCGAACGTCGCGGGCGACATGACCGTGTCGGCGCCCGCGTGCAGCAGCATCACCGGTCCGGCGATCCGCGCGGCACCCTCGACGGCATCGACGGTGTGGTTCGGCGGTGCCTGTTCGTGGATCGACGGGTGATAGGCGACCACGCCGGCCAGCCGGTCGTCGCGGCTACCGAGGATCAGGGCGTAGCGGCCGCCGAGGCACCAGCCGATCACGCCGACCGAGTCGAGTTCCAACTCGCCGAACATGTGGTCGAGCAACGCGCGCATCTCGGCGACGGACGTCTCGTCGTCGAGGGCGTTCATCAGTTCGACGAGCCGTTCGCGGGGGTGTCGTCGTCACTGGCACCGTGGAACGGGTCCCACACGAGCGCGGTCAGCCCAGCCCCTGCAATATCCTCCGCGTACTCGCGGACTTGGCTACCGATCCCGGTGATCATGGGCAGCAGCAGCATCCCGGCGCGGCTACGTCCGAGCGGGCGTGCGAAGAACGCAGACAATCCGCCGACCGTGATCCGTTCGGCCTCGATGTCGTTCATGCACTCGAACGTACGGCACCCGCAGGTCCGCTGTAACCGATGTCGGTGTACTCCCGGGACGGAAGATTCGGCGCGGCAGACGTGAACGGGGTGTTCACGCGGACGGTTCGGACAGGTGCGCGCGGCGGGCTAGGGTCGCGCCGATCCCGGCCGCGGCCGCCCGCAC
>NZ_JBAQXC010000223.1:0-9250 GCF_049299235.1 Rhodococcus sp. (in: high G+C Gram-positive bacteria)
GCGTTGCGGGCCGTGGACGGCATCGCCGCACACGGCCACGACCTGGACGCGTGGCTGTCCGCGCTCGGGATGCCCGTCTCCTGGCGGTGAGACCCCGCCCGGTCCGGTCACCCCGGCCAGTGTGCGGGTGAGGTCAGGGTCGCGGGCACCCGTGTCCGCCGATCGCCCCGGGCCGCGGCGAGCTGCGGTCCGGTGACGTACAGCGCCGACGACAGATCCGCATCGTCGAGCCGTGCGCCGCGCAGATCCGTGCCGAGCAGGTCGGTCGCGGTCAGATCGCAACCCCGCAGGTCCGCCCCGATGAGACACGCGGAACGCAGGTCGGCGCCGCACAGTCGGCGTGATCTCAGATCCGCTCCGGCCAGGTCCGCCCTGGGTGTGAGATCAGGATCGGGGCCGCGGCCGTCGGCGAAGTACGCGGCCCGCACCTCGGCGCTGACATCGACGAGGATCGCGGCGACCTGCGAGTGCAGCGTCTCCGTATCGATGGAAAGCAGCGCGGCCGCGTCACCGCACCCCTGTTCCGTGAGGTGGGCGGCGAGGTCACCGGCGGCCCGTGCGGTGTCCGGGTCGTAGGTGCGGTCCTGCGCCTCGTACAGGTGCCGGATCATCTCGTGCAGTTGCTTCACGATCGGAAAGACGGCGAACATCTGTCGCATCGTGCGCGGATCCGGGTGCGGTCCCGCCGCGCCGAACACGCGTTGCGAGACGACCTGTCCTGCGCCGAAGCAGTCGAAGGCCGCGCAACCTCGGAAGCCCCGGGCGAGGAGTCCGTCGTGGACGGTGCAGGAGTGGTCTGCGCCGAGATGCCGGCAGGGTGTTCCTGCCGGTTTGTCCTCGGCGAAGTCCGTGGATCGGGTGAAGCCGAAGGCGGCGCAACACAGCGCGAAACAACGGCTGCAGTCGGCGCGTAGATGCTCGCGCCCGGCGGGTGCGGAAAGGTGGGATGAGGTGGCCATGAGTGCTCCAAGGGTGAATCCGATATGTGTCAGGAGCCGGGAACCCGACATCGGGTTCCCACGATGGACACACGGAATCACCGTCCCGCGGACGCGGGACGCACGGCCACGACGGACGGCCTGGGTCACAGAGACGATATGCGAATCACTGCGCTCACTGTAGCGGCCGAGCCACGAACCCGGCCGGACGCCGCCTCTACGCGGACCAGCCGGTCTTCTCCGCCCATTCGTAGGCGCGGTGGTGGGCGCGGTCGAACCAGGGCGATTTCGCCGCATAATAGGCCGCCGCGGCCTCGTCGTCGGGCAGTCCTGCTGCCGCCGCGGCCGCCTCGCGTTTGAGCCCGGCGTATTCCGCCGCGACGTCGGGGTCGGCGCGCAACCAGTCCCGCAACAACAACGCGAACTGTTGTCCCGGCCAGCCGTCGATACGCACGTGGACATGCACCGGCCGACCCGGGTCGGCGCCGCCGTGCAGACGCATCGCCCACACCGCCGGATCGGCTTCGCCGCCGGCGCTGTACACCGGCTTGGGGTCTTCGTTCTCGACGTGCTCGATCCGAGGGAAACCGGCCGCTGCGAGCGGTTCGGTCAGGCTGTCGGCGGCGGTGAGGTCGGGGACGGTGATCTGTAGGTCGACGACGTCGACGGCGTCGAGGCCGGGAACTGCGGTCGAACCGATGTGGTCGATGCGTGATGCGGCGCCTCCGGCGACGACGGCCAGGCGTGCGATCAGGCGCTGCGCCTGCTGTGACCAGTCCTCGCGCGCCGGGATCGGGTGCGGCCCGACCCGTACCGGGGTCCGGGTCCGCAGGTTCCGCTCGAACGGAGCCAGCCGATCCGCCCACAGGGACCGGACGGCCTGCACCAGCGTGGCCTCGTCGCCGTTGTTGTCGAGCCACACGTCGGCGACGGCGCGGCGTTCGTCGTCGCGGGCCTGCGCGGCGATGCGGGCACGGGCGTCCGCCTCCGGCATGCCGCGCAGTTCGACGAGCCGGCGGATCCGTTCGGCCTCGTCGGTGTGCACGATCGCGACGAGATGGAACACCGGCGCCATGCCGCCCTCGACGAGCAGCGGAATGTCTTGCACCACAATTGCGTCCGCAGGGGCTGAGGCAACGAGTTCGGCGGTGCGCTGCCCCACCCGCGGGTGCGTGATGGCGTTGAGGACGGCCCGCGCGTCGTCGCTGGCGAAGGCCTTCGCAGCGAGCGCCGGACGGTCGAGCGACCCGTCGGGCGACAGAATGTCGTCGCCGAACGCGTCGACGAGTTCGGCGAGCCCGTCGGAGCCGGGTTCGACGATCTCACGGGCAATGGCATCGGCGTCGACGAGCACCGCCCCCAATGCGACGAGCTCCTTCGAGACCGTCGACTTGCCCGCACCGATTCCTCCGGTCAACCCCAATCTCAGCACGCCGACAGTCTCGCATCCTCACCTCGACCCCGGAAAGCCGACTGCCGCCCGGGGCCGACGGTTCCTCATGCGGCGACGTCGACGACGGCCATGTCTCACCGGTCGGCTGCTGCGGACTGGGCTATCCGGGTCGGGACCACACGACGTTGGGGCGAGTCCGGGCCCTGCGCGACCAGCGCGGCATGTGTGGGTGGATCGGAGGGTACGTGCGCGGGGCGTCGACGTTCGAATTCCGCGCGTAGCACCGGCACGACCTCGCGACCGAGGATCTCGATCTGGTCGAGCACGATGTCGAGCGGCAGGCCCGCGTGATCTATCAGGAACAGTTGCCGCTGGTAGTCACCCGCGTAGTCGGCGAAACCGAGGGTGCGTTCGATCACCTGCTCGGGGGTTCCGACGGTGAGCGGTGTCGACGCCGAAAACTCTTCGAGGGACGGTCCGTGCCCGTAGACCGGCGCGTTGTCGAAGTACGGCCGGAACCGGCGGACGGCCTCCTTCTCGGTGGTGTCCATGAAGACGTGACCGCCGAGTCCGACGACGGCTTGGTCGGCTGCGCCGTGGCCGTACTGCTCGTACCGGGCGCGGTACAGGTCGATCATCTGCTGGACGTGTTCCTTGTTCCAGAAGATGTTGTTGTGGAAGAAGCCGTCGCCGTAGAACGCGGCCTGCTCGGCGATTTCCGGGGATCGGATCGAGCCGTGCCAGACGAACGGTGGGGTGCCGTCGAGTGGTGCCGGCGTCGAGGTGTATCCGCGCAGCGGGGTGCGGAACTGCCCCTCCCAGTCGACGACGGGTTCGCGCCACAGGCGTCGGAGCAGATGGTAGTTCTCGATCGCGAGCGGAATACCCTGCCGGATGTCCTTGCCGAACCAGGGATAGACCGGGCCGGTGTTGCCGCGCCCCAGCATCAGGTCGACGCGGCCACCCGACAGGTGCTGCAGCATCGCGAAGTCCTCGGCGATCTTGACCGGATCGTTCGTGGTGATGAGGGTCGTCGCGGTCGACAGCTGCAACGTCGAGGTCTTCGCGGCGATCCAGCCGAGCATCGTGGTCGGCGAGGACGGCACGAAGGGCGGGTTGTGGTGCTCACCGGTCGCGAAAACGTCGAGTCCGGCCTTCTCGGCCGCGAGGGCGATCCGCGTCATCGCGGTGATGCGTTCGTGCTCGGTCGGAGTACGGCCAGTGGTGGGGTCGGGGGTCAGGTCGCCGATGGTGAAGATGCCGAATTGCACTGCTGATACCTCCGCATTTATTTGAGTAGTCAACTACTTTAACGATGGAGGGACCTCGATATTCCCGGTTTCGCCAGCCATCGGATCCGACAGGCCCACCCGGGTCATCGTGCGCCGCCTTATCGATCACAGCGCGATCACAACGCGATCACAACGGGGTCGCAACTCGATCCGAAGGCGAAACACACCCTCTCACCTGCGGCGGAATGTCACAGTTCCCGGCGGGACGTCCGCTATCGTCGGTGCGAACCATTCGACCACCGATCCCGACATCCGAGAAGGCAGGCTATGCAATCCTCTCAACAACTGCCCGCCTCTCAACCACTGCCCGCCTCTCAACCACTGCCCGGTCGGCATCGCCTCGGCATGGAAAACGGTGTGCATTGCATCCTCATCCCCGAGGTTGCCGCTGCCCTCACCGCGCACCGTCGCACGTGGTTCACCATGCTGCTCACCAACGCCCGGCACAGCCGGGCCTCGATCCGCAAGCGCGCCGCAGCACTGCCCACCCAGTGGGCCACTCCGGCCGTGAACTGACAGTCGAGAGTCCGGTCCGACCGGAGGCGGATCCACCCGGCACAGACGGCCGCCCGAATACCGATCGGCTCCATGAACGCGAGTGGCCCCGCACCATGATCGGTGCGGGGCCACTCGGGCAATCTAGATGTCAGGCGTTGCCGGACAGCTTCTCACGCAGCGCAGCGAGCTGGGCGTCGCTGGCGAGCGAACCGCCAGCCTGCTCCGACACGGTCTCCGCGCCGGACTCGGACGAGTAGTTGGAGGACGAGACGCCGGCCTCGGCCTCGGCAGCCTCGTCGGCGGCCATCTTCTCGATCTGAGCGGTGTGCATCTTGTGACGACGCTCGGCCTCCGCGTAGCGGGACTCCCACTCTTCACGCTGCTTCTCGAAGCCCTCGAGCCATTCGTTGGTCTCGGGATCGAAGCCCTCGGGGAAGATGTAGTTGCCCTGGTCGTCGTAGCTGTCGGCCATGCCGTACTTCGACGGATCGAACTCGGCGGTGTAGTCCTCGTTGGCCTGCTTCAGCGACAGCGAGATGCGGCGACGCTCCAGGTCGATGTCGATGACCTTGACCATCGCATCGTCGCCGACGGACACGACCTGGTCCGGAACCTCCACGTGGCGCTCGGCCAGCTCGGAGATGTGCACCAGGCCCTCGATGCCCTCCTCGACGCGGACGAACGCGCCGAACGGAACGAGCTTGGTGACCTTGCCCGGCACGATCTGACCGATCGCGTGGGTGCGGGCGAACTGACGCCACGGGTCTTCCTGGGTGGCCTTGAGCGACAGGGACACGCGCTCGCGGTCCAGGTCGACGTCGAGAACCTCGACGGTGACCTCGTTGCCGACCTCGACAACCTCGGACGGGTGGTCGATGTGCTTCCAGGACAGCTCGGAGACGTGCACGAGGCCGTCGACACCGCCGAGATCGACGAACGCGCCGAAGTTGACGATGGAGGACACGAAGCCCTTGCGGACCTGGCCCTTCTGCAGCTGATGCAGGAACTCGCTGCGAACCTCGGACTGGGTCTGCTCGAGCCACGCGCGGCGCGACAGAACGACGTTGTTGCGGTTCTTGTCGAGCTCGATGATCTTGGCCTCGATCTCCTTGCCGACATACGGCTGGAGGTCGCGGACGCGACGCATCTCGACGAGCGACGCGGGCAGGAAGCCACGCAGGCCGATGTCGAGGATCAGGCCGCCCTTGACGACCTCGACGACGGTGCCCTTGACGGCCTCGTCCTTCTCCTTGAGCTCCTCGATCGTGCCCCACGCGCGCTCGTACTGCGCACGCTTCTTGGACAGGATCAGGCGACCTTCCTTGTCCTCCTTGGTGAGAACCAAGGCCTCGACCTCATCGCCCACCGACACGACCTCGTTGGGGTCGACATCGTGCTTGATGGAGAGTTCGCGGGACGGGATGACGCCTTCGGTCTTGTAACCGATGTCGAGCAGCACCTCGTCGCGATCGACCTTGACGATGGTGCCTTCGACGATGTCGCCATCGTTGAAGTACTTGATCGTGGCGTCGATGGCGGCGAGGAAATCCTCGGCGGAGCCGATATCGTTGACGGCTACCTGCGGCGAGGTGACGGTGGTGGAGGCCATGTGTTGAGTTGCTCCGGACGGGTTGATAGTCGGTTGGTTAAAGTTCGGTCGGGCAAGACGGATCGCACAGCGATGTGAACGACACGCAGATTCCGCCGCGGGCACCTGCCCATCGAACTGCGAAGATCGAACAGCGGGCACTCGCGTGGTCAAGGCTACGCGCACGGGCGCTACCCCGGCAAACCCGGTCGTCGGTGCGCCCGAACTCCACACCGCCCCCGAGTGGCCGGTCGCGACCACGTCAGCTCAGTGGGGCGGCGCCACGCTGCTCGAGCAGCAGGGTCATCAACCCCGCCTCCTTGCTCTGCTCCTGCATCGTTCCGCGCGCGAACTGCGCGACGGTACCTCCGGCGAGTCGACCGGTGGCGGCTCGTGCCATCGCGACGGCCCCCGCATGGTGCCGCTGCATCAACTGCAGGAAGAGGACCTCCGCGTCCCGGCCGCGCGCGGCAGACAAGGCGTCGAGTTCGTCGAGTGTGGCCATTCCCGGCATGAGGGTGCCGACCTGGTCGGCGGTCCCGCCGTGCGTGTGGCCGCCGTCCCACTGCATCGGATGCGGATTGGTGGGCGGTGCCTGCGCGAGAGCAAGCCAGCCGAGCATCGTGCCGAGCTCGTAGCGCTGCGTCCGATCGATCGTGTGGGCCAGCGTGGCGACGGCGGGATCGACGTCCGGCGACAACCGCGCGGACATCTGCAGTGCCTGCTGGTGGTGCGCCGCCATGTCCTG
Organism: Rhodococcus sp. (in: high G+C Gram-positive bacteria); assembly: GCF_049299235.1. Lineage (GTDB taxonomy): Bacteria > Actinomycetota > Actinomycetes > Mycobacteriales > Mycobacteriaceae > Rhodococcus. The sequence goes on from NZ_JBAQXC010000223.1 coordinate 6,458, forward strand.
AACGAATCCGATCTCCACCGCACCGAGGACCGGCGTCGCGGGCTGCGGTGTCTCGGGAATCACGAGTGGTCGCAGTGCGGCGCCGACCACCAGCAGAAACACCACGACCGCGGCCGCGGCGAGGCCGCGCATCGCGGTGCCTGCGTTCATGACCCGATCGTGGATTGCTGGTTCGCGGGCGGGGTGTACACGTCGTCGCTCAAGCGCAGTGTCATGAATCCGTTGTCCGAGCAACTGACCCACAGTTCGTTGCCGCGCCATTCCGGCGGTGAGAAGCACCAATCGGTGGACAGGTCGCCACCGACGAGCATGCCACTGCGCGAGGACTGCGCCTGAGCGGGATCGAACTGCCCGCCGATCGCGGCCTGCAGTGCCGCCGGCCCGCTGAGCAGCGGAAACCCGAACAGTGAGGCCCACGCGTGCGACGAGTTCGGACGTTCGAGGTTCCGGTCGGTCATCGCGGGTGGGTTGTAGTACGCGATCTCCCGCACCTCGAACGGATCGCTGACGTCGAACACCCGGACACCCGAGGACGTCCATCCGCAGGCCAGCGCGGTCGGGTCCACGGGACGGTCCGCGGCGCAGTAGTGCGACTCGTACGCGAATGCCGAACCGCCCGTCCCCGACGCGATCTGACTGTCGATGTTCTCCGGCAGGTTGATCTCGAGCTTGATCGAGTTCACGATGGCCGGTCGGGTGTCGTCGGCGATGTCGATGAGTTTGACCCCGCCCGAACCGCCTTCGTCGACGGTGAACAGGTACGGGTGGTCGCCGTAGGTGACCGGGATGCTGTGCTGTGTGGCCCAACCGTCGGTCCACGACATGGTGGAAACCTGCGGTACCTGCGGGTTGACGTCGCGACGTTGGACCGCACTGGTGTCGAACACTGTGAGGCCACCGAAGTTGTTCGACAGGTACAGGCGGTTGCCGTCCGGGCTGATCCCGAATCCGTGCCCGGACATCCCCATCCACCCCTGCCAGATCACCCTCGGGTTCGCGGGGTCGGCCAGGTCGATCGCACTGAGCACGCCTTCGTTGCCCGTCGACCAGTACGTCTGCCCGTCGGGTGAGAATCCGCCTTCGTGCGCGGTGATCGGCAGCGGCATCCGCAGGTCGGTGCCCGCCCCCTGGTTGAGCAGACGCGGATGGGCGCAGTCCGAGATGTCGTACACCGACAGCAGGCCACCCCCGAAGTTCAGGGGAACCCCGGTACCGACGAGGAGTTTCCGGCCCGGATGAACCTTGAGGCTCTCCCACGTTCCGGCGACCATCGCCGGTTCGGTCAGGCGCACGGTCGGCACCGGGTTCGCCGGATCGGAGGCATCGACGACCTGCACGCCGGTGGACGGACCGACGAGGCTCGCCGGGAACAGGCTGCCCAGGTAGGCGCAGTGGTCGTAGCTCGCCGAGACGATGCCGGCGCCGTCACCGGCGAATCCACCGATCCGGTCGATGTTGCAGTCGTAGCCGTGCGTGCTGCGGCCGTTGTCGCGGTCTGCGGCGGGCACGTCCCCCTGAAGTCCCGATTCCGGATTCGACCCCGGAGCGCACTCGGCGGGCGTGGCCGCGGTTGTTCCGACGGCACCGGACGCACGCACGACCCCGGACAGGGCCGGTGCCGGCGGTCCGGCCGTGGCGACTCCCATCGGTAGCGCGAGCGCCAGTGCGGCGACGAGTGCCGCGCGGCGGCCTCGGACCCTTGTTCCCCACGTCATGACCGTTCCCCCCGACCGTTCCGCGCCGGGCGCGGACTGCCCGGATCGAGACGAAAGTGTGCGTGTCGTCACTACCTTAGGTCAATGTCGATACGGTCACATCGCGGCGATTCGGCCTGACCCGGCACCCGCCCCGGTTCCGATTGCCCGAGCCCTAGGCTGTAACCATGCCCGACGCCGCCTTCCCGTCCGACGATCGTCACGCGACCGCGAATGCCCTGCTCGGTACGTCGAAGGCGGGCAGAGCGCGGGTGGGTTCGCGTGAGAGTGAACGCGCGAGCCGAGCGTGGTGGGATGCCGACGCCGACGACTATCACCGCACCCACGGCGAATTCCTCGGCGTGGACTCCACCGACGGCGAGTTCGTGTGGTGCCCGGAGGGACTGCACGAGGGCGACGTGCGTCTGCTCGGTGATATCGCCGGGAAGGACGTGCTCGAGATCGGGTGCGGTTCGGCGCCCTGTGCGCGTTGGCTCGCCGGGCAGGGCGCCCGGGCCGTCGGCCTGGATGTGTCGATCGGGATGCTTGCTCGCGGGGCGGCAGCGATGGAACGCGGTGGGCCGCGGGTGCCGCTCGTGCAGGCCGGCGCCGAGGAGTTACCGTTCCCGGACGCACGCTTCGACGTGGTGTGTTCGGCGTTCGGCGCGGTGCCGTTCGTGTCCGATTCGGCGCGGGTGATGAGTGAGGTCGCGCGGGTGTTGCGACCGGGCGGACGATGGGTGTTCGCAGTGAACCATCCGATGCGGTGGATCTTCCCGGACGATCCGGGTGAGCGCGGATTGGTGGCGATGTTCCCGTATTTCGATCGCACCCCGTATGTGGAGGTCGACGACGACGGGGTCCCGACATACGTCGAGCATCACCGCACCGTCGGTGACCGACTCCGCGAACTCGTCGCGGCGGGTTTCGAGGTGTACGACATCGTCGAGCCGGAGTGGCCCGAGCATCTGGATCGCGAGTGGGGTCAGTGGAGTCCGCTGCGCGGTGCAATCTTCCCGGGTACCGCGATCTTCTGCAGCCGTAAGTGATGGACCGTGTGCCTTTTGGGCCCCTCCAGGGGCCCAAAAGGCACACCGTC
>NZ_JBAQXC010000224.1:0-3864 GCF_049299235.1 Rhodococcus sp. (in: high G+C Gram-positive bacteria)
CTCGCTCCCGGCGGGCGATCAGGCGGGGCGGATACCGCCGAACGCCTCCCCGAGCAGCCTGCGCACACCCACTCGGGTGACCTCCCGCGGATTCGGATACCGCCGTTCGGTCGCCAGATGCGCGGCCTCGTCGAGATCGCCCTCGGTCATCCCCAATTCGGCGAGCGTGGTGGGGCCGCCCGCCGCGGCGACCAGGTCGAACACCCCACCCGCCGCGGACCCGGTGCCGAGTGCCTCGGCGATACGCGCCATCACGTCCGGGACCGACTCTTCGTTGTAGGCCATGACGTGCGGCAGCATCACCGTGTGCGTCGCCGCGTGCGGCAGTTCGAACGAACCGCCGAGCACGTGACACAACTTGTGGTGCAGACCCATACCGACCGCGCCGAGGCACGTACCCGACAGCCACGCCGCCAGCAGCAACTCCGACCGGCCCCCGTGGTCGACGGCATCGGCGCCGAGCGCGGGCACCCCCCGGCCGATCGCGGCGATCGCCTGTAGCGCCAAGGCGTCGACGATCGGATTGGCCTGCTCGGCGTACAACGCCTCGACCGAATGCGCCATCGCGTTCATCGCGCTGGTCACGGCCATCGGCACCGGCATCGACAGCGTGAACTCGACGTCGTAGATCACCGTCTCCGGCAGGATCTCCGGCGCGGACCGGGTGGTCTTGACGCCATCCGCGGTCTCACCCAGCACCGACGTCACCTCGGACCCGGCGTAGGTCGTCGGCAGAATCACCTGATCGATGCCGGTGCGGACAGCGAGCGCCATCGCCAGTCCGGTCGTCGAGCCCCCACCGACCGCGACGACCGCATCGACGTCGTGCTCGTCGACCAGCCGCGACACACGGTCGGTGACCGCGACCGGCGTGTGCATGACCGCCCCGTCGAACCGCGCGACACGCAACGGCCCGAGGGCATCTTCCACCACGGCCGCCTGTCGCCGGACGTGGTCACCGCCCAGCAGCAACACCCGTGAACGGCCCAACCGGCTCACTTCCTCCGCCACGCGCGAAGCCGTTCCCGCTCCGAAAACCACCCGAGCAGGCCGTGCGGTGTAGACGAAGTTGTACATGCCTCCGATTGTCGCGGTTCCGGCCCGCCTGCCCGTCGTATTCGGCGTCAGTTCGCCGAAATCCGGTAGACCCGTTCGGCGTTGCGAGTGGTCGCGGCGGCCAACTCCGTGGGATCTTCACCGCGCACCTCGGCGAGCGCGCGCAGCGTGTACGGCAGGCAGTACGACTCGTTGGGGGCACCGCGGAAGGGATGCGGGGTCAGGAACGGGGCGTCCGTCTCCACCAGCACCTGCTCGCGCGGAACGAGCTGCGCTGCCGCACGCAGCGCCTTCGCGTTCTTGAAACTGACGGTGCCGGAAAAGCTGAGGACGTAACCGGCGTCGACGCACGCCCGCGCCATGACCGCGTCCGACGAGAAACAATGGAAGATCACCGTCTCGGGAGCACCCTCGTCGTGCAACACCCGCAACAGTTCGGTGTCGGCGTCGCGGTTGTGGATCATCAGCGGTTTACCGAGGCGCTTCGCGAGGTCGATGTGCCAGCGGAATCCGTCTTCCTGTTCGGCCGGATCGGCGCATCCGTCCAGTTTGCCGGGCCAATACAGATCCAGACCGGTCTCCCCCACCGCGACGCACCGCGGATCGGCGGCGAGACGTTCGATCTCGGCGCGGGTCTGCTCGTCGAGAACATTCGCACGGGTCGGGTGGATCGCGACCGCGGCGTAGACACGCTCGTCCCAGTGCGCGGCCCGCACCGCGAATCGCGCGGCGTCGAGATCGTCGGCGACCGTGACGACCCGGCCGACCCCGACCGCGGCTGCCCGATCGACGATGGCCGCGACCGATTCGGCGTCCTGCGCGCCACACGCATCGAGATGCGTGTGGGCGTCGACGAGGGGTGTCAAGGGTTCGGGGGGCTCGGGCGCGGGACGGGCTTTGCTCACGGGTTATACAGTAGGGCCACCATGACTGCGCCCACTCCCGCCCGCCCGCCGTTCTATCTGACCACCGCGATCGCGTACCCGAACGGTGTTCCGCACATCGGGCACGCCTACGAGTACATCTCGTCGGATGCGCTCGCCCGGTTCAAGAGGCTCGACGGCTTCGACGTGTACTTCATGACCGGCACCGACGAGCACGGCCTCAAAATGCAGCAGACGGCCGTGAAGGAAGGGCTTCCGGTCGAGGAGCTCGCCGCGCGCAACTCCGGTGTGTTCGAGGCCATGGACAAGGCCCTGAACATCTCGTACGACCGGTTCATCCGCACCACCGACGCGGACCACTTCGAGGCCAGCAAGGCCATCTGGCAGCGCATGGTCGACGCGGGCGACATCTACCTCGACTCGTATTCGGGCTGGTACTCGGTGCGCGACGAGGCGTTCTACGGCGAGGGTGAGACGACGCTGCAGGACGACGGTTCGCGTATCACGACGGAAACCGGCACCCCGGTGGAGTGGACCGAAGAGTCGACGTACTTCTTCCGATTGTCCGCCTACCAGGACAAGCTGCTCGCACTGTACGGGGAGCAGCCAGACTTCATCGCCCCCGCGACGCGGCGCAACGAGATCGTCAGCTTCGTCTCCGGCGGGTTGAAGGACCTGTCGATCTCGCGCACCACCTTCGACTGGGGCATCCCGGTGCCGGAGCACCCGGACCACGTCATGTACGTGTGGGTGGACGCGCTGACGAACTACCTCACCGGCGTCGGATTCCCGGACACCGATTCCGAGGCGTTTCGCAAGTTCTGGCCCGCGAATCTGCACATCATCGGCAAGGACATCACTCGCTTCCACACGGTGTACTGGCCCGCGTTCCTGATGTCCGCAGGTATCGAACTGCCGCAGCGGGTGTTCGTGCACGGCTTCCTGTTCAACAAGGGCGAGAAGATGTCGAAGTCGGTCGGTAATGTCGTCGACCCGCTCGAGATGGTCGAGAAGTACGGCCTGGACCAACTCCGCTTCTTCCTGCTGCGCGAGATCTCCTACGGCCAGGACGGTAGCTACAGCCACGAGGCGATCGCCACCCGCATCAACGCGGATCTGGCGAACGAACTGGGCAACCTGGCGCAGCGGTCGCTGACGATGGTCGCGAAGAACCTCGACGGTCTCGCCCCGACACCGGGTGAGTTCACCGCGGACGACCTGGCGTTGCTGACGCAGGCCGACGAGTTGTTGGAGAAGGTGCGCGCCGAGTTCGACGTCCAGGCCCTGCACCTGGCACTGGAGACGATCTGGCATGTGCTCGGCGAGACCAACCGATACTTCTCCGCGCAGCAACCGTGGGTGCTGCGCAAGACCGATCCGGCGCGCATGGCCACGGTCCTGTACGTGACGCTCGAGGTGGTTCGCATCGTCGGCATCCTCGTCCAGCCGGTGATGCCGGATTCGGGCGCGAAGATCCTCGACCTGCTCGGCCAGGACACCGACGCTCGTGCGTTCACGGACATCGCGACCCGACTGGTGCCGGGAACCACGCTTCCCGCGCCGTCACCGGTGTTCCCGCGGTTCGTCGACGACGCCGAATAGCGCCTGCCCCGGGTTTGTGTCGGTGCCTTCCGTCACACTGCCCACATGGGGAGTACTAGAACATACATTCGATCCGAAGACCTCGGCGCTCAGGCGCTGCTCGACGAGCTGACCTGGGCGTACGAACGCGGCTGGCAGCCGGCAGACCTGCTGCACGTCACGGCACGCTCGGGCAACCTCGCGGACGTGCCGCTCGCCGCGGCTGCGGTGCTGTTCGACGCGCACCGCAGCAGCGCGCGGGACCGCGCACCGGATTCCTGGTTGCGGCAGGTGCAGTCCGTCGCGGACACGCATCCACGCCTCGCCGAGGTCGCCCGGCGGG